>NZ_JAVJZI010000178.1:0-12452 GCF_040223135.1 Coleofasciculus sp. G3-WIS-01 | reverse complement strand
CGATCAAGAAATCGGTATTGACAAGGGATATACCGAAGCCTTCTACACCTCAAATGGGGACAGCATTGCCGATGGAGTAGGACATCTTATGACCGAGAAAACGAAGCGCATCACCCGCACAAATCGCAACCGTTACAGACTAGTACCCGTGCGAAACGTTATTGGTAAAACCCGTCCCTACAACCACGCACCCCCGCTCCCTTGTTGCCTCAACTCCTCTTGATCAGATGCGTACATTTTTAATCCCGGGCTATCAGCTACGAGTTGGCTCTCGATTAGAGAAGGCAACCCTGTTGAAGTTTCTCCAACTCAGTTATCAAGAGCTTTTTTCTCAACAGCAGGATTTTTCTCATTTAGAAGAAACAGTAAGGCGGTATTTTTGTCAAGACACACCGTTGTGGTGGGTAGACGTAGCCAACCCTGAGGGTGACGCCGCACCATCAAATCAACCTGTTGCTGGTCTGTGGCTGGGAAATGCAATTGATCAGGTCACCGGCGATCGCCATGCCCATGTTTTTTTGCTGTACGTGATGCCAGACCATCGGCGTCGGGGTATTGGTTCGGCGCTGATGTGCCATGGGGAGAACTGGGCGAGAGAGCGGGGCGATCGCCAAATTGGGTTGCAAGTGTTTCAGTCTAATCCATCGGCTGTGCGTCTATATGATAAGTTAGGATTCCAAACCCAGTCCCTTTGGATGGTAAAACCGTTCTCTGGATAAGCGTTGTGACCCTCTAAAGACCGTCGAGAGCCTACTTTGGAGTGCGAAAATTATGTAATGGATAAGTTGACTCATGACAAATAACAAATGACAAATAACCGTCGAATAAGATATTTTTTAAAATATGTATGATAACGACGAGCTAAGATTAATCGAGGCGGCAGGTGAGCTAGAAAGCCCTCTGGATGAAATAGAGCCAATTGATGACCACTCAGAGGCGACTCAACCCGATCCAGAAGCGATGCTGGCTCTGCTAACCGCTGGCCAAACGCCCCAACGGATGCTGGCGGCGCGGGCTTTTTGTGAACTTCAAGATAAACGGGCAATTCCCCATCTGATTAATCTGTTAAATGATGTCTGTCCTTTGGTACGGGTCAGTGCAGCTTATGCCTTGGGACGCAATCCCGACCCGACAGCCGTAGATCCGTTAATTGAGCAACTGAACCGGGATTGGAATGGTTATGTGCGTAAAGGGGTCGTTTGGGCATTAGGGAATTGCCGCGATCGCAGAGCATTGCCAAGCTTGATTGATGCCTTATGTACAGATATCTCTGCCGTGCGTTTGTGGGCAGCAAGTTCCCTGGCACAAATGGCGAAGTTGGACTATGACGATATAGTCGCCTGTATTCCCCCGTTAATTACCGCCTTAAAACAAGATCCTATGGCAGCAGTACGCAGTAACTGTGCCTGGTCATTAGGGCAGCTTTGTCGAGAACTACCCTCCAATGCTATCTATGCGGGTGCGGTTGACGGTTTAATTGAAGCCTTTGCCGAAGATGAAGATATGGGCGTGCGGGAAGATGGGAAAGCAGCCCTGTTGAGAGTGGGCGATCCCCGTGCCTTACAGATGATTGAGGAACTTGAGCTAGAAGGACTGTTTTAGCGGATTGGTCATTGGTCATTTGTTTGCTCCCCCAGTGCCCTATTCCCTATTGCCTATCGACAGCTTCTCTCTACAGACTGATGAACTTTTTATGCCTGCTTCTCAAAATAGAAAGCAGAAGCACAACGCAACACTAATCCGAGTCCTGCATTCTGGCAGGTTTATCGGTGCTGAAGCATAAATAGAGAGAAAATAGAGAGAAAAATATGGCTGTAGCACAATCACAATTAAGACATGCAATTGGTGTCTTTCCTAGCCGTCAACAGGCAGAAAATGCGCTCATGGAACTCAGAGATAGAGGATTTGATCTGAATCGAGTTTCTGTGATTGCCAAAGACGCTAGTCTCAACGACAAAATTGGCGGTACTGACCTGCATAAAAGCGATGGCAACCATGCGGGAGAAGGCGCAAAAGCGGGTGCAGCGGCTGGCGGTACGGTAGGAGGTTTCCTCGGCTTAATTGGTGGTCTAGGCGTACTGGCAATTCCTGGTGTCGGTGTAGCGACAGAATTAGGCGTTATTTTAGCGAATACTCTTCTAGGAGGCGTTATTGGTGGCGCAGGCGGCGGTTTAGTTGGTGCCCTGATTGGTTGGGGAATACCTGAAGATGCCGCTAAACATTATGACGAACGAGTTTCCGTTGGGGATTACGTGGTCATTGTCGAGGGTAGCGAAACCGAGATCCTGAATATGAGACCTATTTTGCAAAATCGAGGAATTCAGGATTGGGCTGTCTATAATGCACCTGGCGTCAATACCAATCCTCAGATGGGCGGTAGAGTGTAGGTAGATAGAAGGATGGGCAATGTTCATCCTAATAAATACAGTAGACTTAGAAACGGCGGGGATCAGTCCTCACCGTTTGTTTTTTGGCATAATTCTAGGCAACCCATTCACCAAACCCTTATTATGGAAGCATTTCAGTTAACTGTCTTTCTTCCATCTACAACGGATGCGTGAAGCGGAGCTTGTCTAAAGATTTTATGTCTCCACAGACGAATGAAGACTATCTTGCCTTACTCAGGCAAGGGGTGGAGGTATGGAATGCGTGGAAGGCACACCACCCCGATATCCGACCCAATCTCTGCTTTGCTACGGGCAAGGGCTTTACCATCCAAGGGGCAAAACTCAGTGGCGTGGATTTGAGTCGGGCAAACCTGAGTCAGGCAGATTTGAGTAAAGCGGATCTGACTGGTGCGAACCTCAGTGAAGCATATTTGAGTGAGGCATATTTGAGTCAGGCAGATTTGATTGGTGCGAACCTCACGGCGGCAGATCTCAGAGGTGCTGACTTAATTAGTGCTAACCTGATTGGTGCTAACCTGAATAACATCTATCTGAGTGGCGCCGATTTGACTAAAGCCAACCTCAGTGGTGCTGATTTAGTTGGGGCAAAACTGATTGGCGCTAAGTTGAGTGGAACTAATCTCAGTGGTGCAAATCTCAGTGGGGCGAATCTCAGTGGTGCCCACCTTGTCGGTGCGAATCTCAGGGGGGCAAATCTTAAGCAAGCCTATTGCTCTCAAGCCAATCTTCGGGGTGCCAATTTACAACGCTGCAAAGCCCTCAACACCGATTTTCACCAAGCCATATTCACCGCCGCCTGTCTGGAAGACTGGCACATCAATAGCGGGACGAATTTAGCTGAGGTGATTTGTGAGTACATTTATTTACAAACCGATCAAAACGAACGCCGTCCCCATCAGGGAATTTTTGCCCTTGGAGAATTTACGAGGATTTTTCAAGTCCCCTTAGAAACTGTCAATTTAATTTTCCGCAATGGTATTGATTGGCAAGCATTCTTTGCCGCCTTCCAAGCCTGTCAAGCCCAGGATGGCAGTAACATCCTCACGATTCAATCTTTAGAAAATCGCCCTGATGGGGTATTAACCATCCGGATTGCCATTCCTATCGATGCCAATCGGATTGAGGTTGAGCATTTCCTCAATCGTGAGTACGATGCCCAAATCCAGGCGATCGATAAAGACTATCGTTATCAGTTAAAGGCAAAATATGAGCAAGTCGCTGCCTATCGTCAGCAGAGTGCCAATTTAACTGAGATCTTGCAACGGTTGGCACAGAGAACCGTGAATCCAAGTCAAACGATTAATGTAGAGGCAAGACGCTTAGTTGAACCCCTAACCTCTAACCAGTCTGATCAGGGTGAGTCCGGGGAAAATTGCCCGTCTCTTAACTGTGCGATCGCACCCCCTTATACCCTAGAACAAAAGCAACGACTGACCAATACCGCGACCAAAATTCAAAAGTTACTCCAACAACTCGATCAAACCTATCCCACGAATACACCTCTGGAAAAACAGCGGGTGGTTCTTCAGGTACTGGAGAGGATTGAGAATAATCCGATCCTGAAAGCTTCTGTCGTTGAAGGCTTAAAAAACGTGCCGAGTCAGGTATTAAAAGAGTTGATTAATCATCCTTTAGTCAATGTGCTTCTGGCAGCGTTAGAAGAATATCAGTAAAACCAATTTATAAACGAAACTTTTTGATTATTTTTTGCGTCCCTTGAGACTAGATGAATGATTAAGTTAAAGGCTGACTCATGTTTTCAAAAAAATCGAACAAGAGAAAACCCCTGTGGATGTCTCTAGCTTCATTGACATTACTGCTGATAGTTGGCAATTTAACGATGACTGGATGCGGACTGGTAAAACCCATCAATAAATCTACGCAACCAGAAATAGAAAATCAGCGAACTGAGAAAGACTCAGCCACAGATACTGATCAAGACGCTGAGGAAGAAAAAACAGAGGCAGAAAAACAGTATGAAGCCGAAGGGATAGACACAATTGATGATGATGATCCTGAATGATTCTCAATCAGGATTGACTACCTCCTTTTGTGCTACCCTCCAAAATATGGAGAGTCAGCATAACTACAGTAACCTAGCAACCACCCTGCGCGATCGCAGAGTTCGCCTCGCCCAGCTTATCGATTTCCCTGTCATTCTCTGGGCGGGAGGTTCCCATCCGCGCAATTTTCCGGCAAATCCGTTCCCGTTTCGCGCTAGTAGTCATTTTCTCTACTTTGCCGGTTTACCTCTAGAGGGTGCCGTCATTTATCTCAAAGATGGCAGGTTAGAACTATTTATCGATGAACCCTCGCCAGCCAGTACCCTTTGGCATGGCGAAATGCCCAAACCAGAGGAAATAGCCCAAAGAATTGGTGCTGATGCAGCTTTTCCTGTCTCAGAATTAGCATCAAGGACAGCTGATGCGGCAACTCTGGCGGTGCAAGATGTGATAACATATCAGCAGCAAGGGCAACTGTTAAATCGATTCGTCGCCCCTGCTAACGCCCCAGAAGGAATTGACCGCGAATTAGCCAAAGCCATTGTCTCTTTGCGACTGTGCCACGATGCTGAGGCATTATCGGAGTTACGTAAAGCCGCCGCCGTGACGGTAGCTGCTCATAAAGCGGGAATGCAGGCAATTGGGGGTAGAGACGTTGCGGCGGAACCTCTCTACGAAGCCACAATCCGGGGGGCGATGGAAGGAGTAATTCTTGCCCACAACATGAGTTGCGCTTATGGCAGTATTGTCACGGTTCATGGGGAAGTGTTGCACAATGAACATTATCACCACCCCTTGCAACCTGGAGATTTACTTCTGGCAGATGTGGGGGCGGAAACTGACAGGGGATGGGCAGCAGATGTGACTCGCACCTTCCCGGTGACGGGAAAGTTTTCGCCGACGCAGCGTGATATTTACGAGTGTGTTTTAGCCGCCCATAATGCTTGTATTGAGAAAGTTCATCCGGGTGTAGAATATCGCGACATTCATTTATTAGCTGCTGCAACTATTACTCAAGGATTAGTGGATTTAGGGATTTTGCGGGGACAGGTTTCGGATTTAGTGGAACAGGATGCTCATGCTTTGTTCTTTCCTCATGGCGTTGGGCATCTACTTGGTTTAGATGTCCATGATATGGAAGATTTAGGCGATTTAGCCGGGTATGCAGAAAATCGAGTCAGGAGCAATCGCTTTGGCTTAGGGTTTCTGCGACTTGATCGACCCTTGCAACCGGGAATGCTGGTTACAATTGAACCTGGATTCTATCAAGTTCCAGCTATTTTAAATGATCCAGAACGACGCGCCAAGTATCAGGATGTGGTTAATTGGGATCGTTTAGCTCAGTTTGCTGATGTGCGCGGGATTCGGATAGAGAATGATGTTTTAGTCACTCAAGAGGGTAGCGAAGTCCTCACCGCCGCCTTACCAACTGATGCAGATGCAATTGAACAACTGATGATATCAAGTTAACCCCCCTACCTTGCGGACGCAAGGCAAGTGTAGCTGCGACTTCCTCCTCGCCAATTTACCATCGAAAAGGCTCGCATCCCTTACTACGAACTACGAACGAACTCCTCAAGCAGGCGCGATCGCTCCTACACTAGAGTTATAATACCTAGTCATTAATGTAGAGGCTTTTATGCATCTGCAACCTCGCCCATTCATCACTCGCCTTACGGCTGTCCTCAGCCTTCTACTCCTCAGCGCTTGTAACGGGAGTAACACGAATCCAGACAAATTCGGTGGTTTGACGATTAAATTCCTAGCAGGTAGCGCCTTGGGAGACTTCTGCAACCAAGCGGCGGAAAAATTCAATCAACAACAGCCCCAACTTGATAATGGCACCGCCATCCGCCTAACCTGTGAATCGATGGGGAGTGGCGATATCGTCACCCGCCTGGTTTCTCAAGGCTCACAACTCAAAAATGGCACCCTGGAAGCAGAATCTGCGGAATTGCCCACCTTGATTTCCGTGGATGGCGAGATTTATCAAAGTCAGCTAATCTACCGGATGAATCAGCTATTTCCCGGACAAAACTACATCCCGGAGATTACAGACTCCCCCCTGCTGGTAAATAGTCCGATGGTATTTATGGCACAAGAGGATGTAGCCACAGGATTGAAGAACACTGCTGATCCCTTCAAAGCCTTAGTCACTGCTGAAACCCATCAAGATATCGACCCCGCCAGTCCCCCCCTAGCCGTTCACTACGTCCATACCGCACCCACCCGTTCTAATTCTGGCTTACAAACCTTAGTCGCCCAATATGCGGCGGTTTCGGGGAAGCGCCCGGAAGATTTAACAGTGGAAGATGTTAAGAACTATGAATCACAAGTTCAGCAAATTCAAAGCAAAATCACTCGGTATGGTGTTTCCACCGATTCACTAGCGCAAGCCATGGTACAAAATGGACCCTTTTGGGCGTCTGTGGGTTCAGTCTATGAGTCTTCCGTCATTGCGGCGAATGCGAACCCTCAACCCAATCAACCTCGTTACCAAGCCGTTTATCCTAACGCCACTTTTACCTCAAATATGCGGGCGATTATCCCCAATGCGCCTTGGGTGAGTGAGGAAGAAAAAGCCGCCGCCGAGAAGGTTGTTACTTATTTGCAATCGCCTGAAGCCCAACAAATTGCTACTGAACTGGGTTTGCGCCCTGGAACCCCAGGTGTCGCTTTAGGACCTAAATTTATCCCAGAGTTTGGCGTTAATCCACAGGCGAAATACGATTCCTATCGCCCCCCTCAACCTGAAGTTGTTGAGGCAATGTTAACCTCCTGGCAAGAGGTGGCAAAGAAACCGTCCCAAGTGGTTGTGGTTGTGGATACATCAGGTTCGATGACGGGTAATAAGTTACCTGCTGTACAGAATACATTGCAGAAATATATTAATAGTTTAGGGTCTAAAGATAAGATTGCCCTCATTGATTTTGATGAGGAAATTCGCGAACCTGTGTTAGTCGAAGGAACTGATGCCGGACGGAATCGCGGTTTGGAGTTTATTAGTGGTCTCAAAGCTGATGGAGGGACTAAACTTTATGATGCAGCGCTTTATGCCCGTAACTGGTTGCAAGAAAATCCGCGCCCGGATGCGATTAATGCTGTGCTAATTCTCACCGATGGGGAAGATTCGGGTTCTCAGATTAATCTGAATCAACTGGAACAAGAATTGCAAAAAAGTGGGTTTAATAGTGATCAGCGAATTGCCTTTTTTACCATTGGTTATGGCAGGGAAGGTGAGTTTGATCCTCAAGCGCTGAAGAAAATTGCTGACCTGAATGCGGGCTATTACCGCAAAGGAGACCCAGAAACGATTGCCACGGTTATGAATGATTTGCAGGTTGAATTTTAGTTGGTCATTCGTCATTTGTAAGGGTTTGAGGGTTGTTTACATAACTTAATATGGTTGAGTTTATTTCCACCAACCTACTTAGTCCCTAAACTCGCCCCTACAAATCAGGTTCCCTAGAAGGTTGTGAAGGATCAACACTTGATCAGGGCGGGTTTAGTCGCATCTGGGTTAGGCAAGAAACGATAATAGTGAAACCCGCCCCTACACAAAATACAAAACACAAAACCGATGAAACTGGCAAATCCACTTAACTATCCTTTAGCTGTACTCGCTGGCGGAATTGTCCTTGTTGTCGGCGTTCGTCTGGCTAACTTACCCAGCGTAGCCATGTTACCATTTGCCGCCGTTATTGCTACAGGCGGCGCGATCGCACTCAAATCGAAAGAACCGGAAACACTGAATCTAGAGAACCCGGAACTGGCGCGGGAACTGCAATTGGTCAAACAGCAAGCCCAGACATTAGCAGGGAAAGCGGAGATATTGCGATCGCAGGCTACTCAACTCTTAAGCGATGGCTTAGAAGTCGAGTTACTCGCCGCCGTTCAGTATACGTGCGATCGCGCCTCTGAATTGCCTGCTAAAGTTGACCAGTTGTCTCAACGCTTCCAAGGGGCTGATTCCCTATTATCCGTCAGTGATTTACAACAACAACTCGAACAGGTCAATCAAAAACAAATCCAAGCCAGTGGTGTTGCTAAAGACCAACTTAACAAACTTACAGAAAGCTTGCAGCGTAATCTCCAGTTAGCGCATCAGGGACAAGATGCGCGTCAAGCCCAAGTTACCAGTCTTTCGACTATGATTGCTGATGCCGCCGGGGTTTTGCAGCAACTCCAAAATAAGCTAAGAACTGCCGATTTAAATGACTCTGAACAAGCCAGGGAACTCCGTTCCTTGAGTGAAGAACTTCATAGTTTAGAAGAGAGTTTCGATCTATTGGTAACAAAATAATCCAAGTAAACGTTTGACTTTTGACTTTTTACTTCCGCGTAGCAGCTTAGCAATTCCTTCTCCCCAGAACAATGGCAACCCAAACTCGTCAATCTCAAAACCCAACCCGGCTGTTAACCTCTATTGGCATTATCCTGGTATCTTTAGGTTTAACTTATGCCCCTTTACCTGGATTCAACCAGACTGTTGTTGTGGTTAGTGGAACTGAACTGGCTGAACCCCTGCAAAGTCTAGAAGCCAAGTTTGAAGAAGAAAATCCGGGAATTGACTTAGAACTCAAGTTTCAAGGTTCCCAGGATATAGTAAATAACTATATTGATAACCAGAACGACTTCCAGCCTACGGTACTCATTCCCGCCAGTAGCGAGATTGTACAGGAATTACGCGATCGCATTCAGGCGCAACAGAACAGCGAACCCTTCTACAATACACCTCAACCTATTGCCAAAACTATCCTTGTGGGTATTGCCTGGACTCAACGGGGCAATATTCTGTTTCCCAACGGGCGTTTCCAATGGCAACAGGTTGAACAAGCCATGGAAGCCGGAAACTGGGGAGAAATTGGCGGGAATAACGATTGGGGCAGTTTTGATTTTTTGATGACAGATCCCACCCGTTCTAATAGTGGTCAGGTAACGTTAGGACTATGGGCGCAGTCTAAATTAGGCGGACGTCCACTCAGCAGCGCCGGATTAAACAATCCCGCGATTAATGCTTTATTTAGTGTAATTAAGCGTTCCGTCTATCAGCCACCCCGTTCCACCGACATATTACTGCAAGAATTTATTAGTCGGGGTCCCAATGATGCGGATGTGGCTACCGTGTATGAAAGTATTGCCCTCTATCGTTGGCAGCAATCAGCCGCGAATCAAGGCAAACCCTACCAAATTTATTACCTTGATCCGACCATTGAAACGGTATCTACCGCAGCCATTGTACGACGCAATGTGAGTGAAAGTCAGGCAAAAGCTGCCCAACAATTTTTAGAGTTTCTGACTCAACCGCCACAACAGGAAGTGTTTGTGCAGTACGGTTTCCGTCCGGTTAATAATACAGTCGATTTACAAACCGTTGCCAATAGTCCTTGGTCTCAGACTATTCCAGGTGCTCAGATCAATCCCCCTGGAAACGTGATTCCACCCCCGGATAAGCAAGTGTTAACTGAAATTCAACGGTTGTGGGAGAGGGCAAATTAACGAAGTAGGTTGGCACAGGTTGACAGGGGTTTTCAAGTTAGTAGACTACAGACCCTAGAAGCAAGTTGGGGTACTTCACCCCGTCCTCGTTACCAAAACAGTTACGAGATGTTATAACAAGTTATTTGTTTTGATTGTTTACCGTTCATTGTTGAATTTGTCTCTTACTCCTCTGATGTGGGTGGTGAGTCAGGTACAGACTCAAGCTGTTCTATCGGTTGGGGAGGCGAGAAGCGATCGCGCATTTGTTTGAACGCTTGGGGATTGAGTAGCCACTGGGCGATAAATACAGCAGCGCCAGCCGAAAGAATAATCACAAGTATCCCAAAAACTCCGATGATGATTTTGAACCAATCCTGACTAGAGGATACCGTTTCAACGTCTATGGGTTCTGAAACATCCTCTTCCTCCTCAGCAACAGGTTCCTCTGTGGCTGGCAATTCAGTCTCTAACTCAATAGTCGGGGCATTTTTTTCCAGTTGTAGTCCTCCCAAATTCAAAACCACTGGATATTGAGGAGAAACAGCACAATAGGAGAGAACAACGGAAGCATTATCATAACCATTCCGTTGATTTGCCTGATCAACGAGAAACTTTGCCGCTGCTTCTAGGGATAGCTTGCCACTAAACACATCTTTGGCGAAATCCCCATAAATAGACTCCAGCCAATTATTATCACTTACCCCATCAGAACAGAGCAACAGTAAACCATCTTCCTCTAAAATAAAGCGGCGTACATGGGGATAGAGAGACTCCGCCTCCTTGGTTCCTATCGCTTGGGTCAATGCGCCAGAATCAGGGCGCTGTAAGGCATGGCGGTACAAACTGCGACCCATCCTAACTTCCCGCGCTGCTACATCATCATCGACGGTAAGCTGTTGGCAATAGTCGGGAGTGATCCAGTAGGCACGACTATCTCCGACACTGACAATATAGAGTTCGTGACTATTGCCTTCGCTATCCGATTGAATCACCTTTTGCGGCAATTGTAGGGCGATGGTTAAGGTTGTACCCATGCGCCGTCGGGATTCTCGTTCTTGTTGGTCGTTCTTGGAGGCAATAAGATTATTGACAACTCGAACAATTGCTGATAGCTGTTGTGCCACTAAATCCGGACTCATCAGTTCCGGATCTTCGAGTAACTCAGCTAGTAATGCCCGCACCTGAATTTTCACCGACTGCATGGCGATATGGCTAGCGACTTCGCCGCCTTCATGTCCGCCAATACCATCGCAGACGATGGAGAGATGGGAAATCAGGGGATCAGGTTCTGTGGTCAAATCCGATCGCAGAGGGTAGCAGCTATCCTCATTGTGGTCATGTAACGGACCTGTATCCGTGAGTCCAGCTACCTCTAAACGCAGGGGTTGTTGCGAAGATTGAGCCAAAAGAAGCTGATTAAGCTGGACTGCGATCGCGTCAAAGGAGGGGTTGGGCGTTTGCATTTGCTGGGCGATGTCTCGCAGTTGAGCCGCCACCGCCACGGATGCTGTGTGACACCAGGATTCCCAACATTGTCCTAGCTGTTGCAGACTCACCTGAGTTCGGGAGTGGGGTAGGGTTGTCGTACCTCCAGACGCACCTGTTGATGAGTCTTTTCTTTCACCCGTGACTGACAGGGGGACAGATTGGAAATCACTCGTCCCATTCCTAACCAGTTCCCGCAGTCGCACCCGCCAGCCTTCGACTCGCACCTGTTCGGGATCAACCAAGGTGGCGGCTACGCCTAATTCAGCTAAAGGTTGCCATAACTCTAGAATTTGCCATAACCAATAGATCTGACGTAAAGGCGAGGCTTGTGACCATTGTGAAGTAATCGCTGGATAGAGTTCACCCTTATTGTCGATCGGGACATTTTCCAGCAAAATAATCGGTGTATCCGATTCAGACTCTGCCCCAGAACAAACGCCATAAACCTCCGGAACGTGCAGACGATGGGGATACAGGCGTAGATAGGGGAGGAACATGCCATTTAAGCGATCGGGAGCCTCGGGCAACTCCTCTGGGTGCAGATCCAGCCAAATTTGGGGGGCGACGACTTGATACCGTTCGGCAACAATTTCCCCCACCGGGAGCGATGCAGCCGTTGCACCCACTGCCCACAGATAACGATTAGTTTGCGGCTCTTCAGTACTCATAACCTTAAAAATACTTTAAAAATAATCCTGGAATGAATTGGCAACGGTCGCAACTCCAGCCGTTTTCGGTTTGATCAGATACACCGAGATCCTGGAAAAAGAAATAATGTACCTCATGTAGAGGCTGGCTAACCATAAATACCAGACCCCCAAGATAAACCAGAATAGTCAACTGCCCCACCCACTTTTGGGATGGGGCTTGTAACTAGGCGAGATTACTCTCGCCCGAAACATAGGGCGCATTGACTGACGCCTGCTCCTCAGTCCCACGTTGGGTAGAAGAGAGAATGTAATCGTCTCGGACATTAAGAGCAGCATTAAGGTCAGCGTGAGTCTGATAGCCACAGTTTTTACAACAGAAGCGAGACTTGTTACGATTTGTCCGCCTGATGTGTTTGCAGACA
>NZ_JAVJZI010000177.1:0-31387 GCF_040223135.1 Coleofasciculus sp. G3-WIS-01 | reverse complement strand
ATCGAGATTATACCTTATTTCTCTGTGGGCTAATATCTCAGAGCGATCGCGTCGCCACAAAACCGTGAGCCTGTCAGTGAGTAAGGCTTTCAACCCGTTTTAACGGGTTTTAGCTTTTAGCCGGAACTTTAGTTCCAGGCTTAAATCTTAACTAACTCAAAATCGGGATGACAGGATTTGAACCTGCGACCCCCTCGTCCCGAACGAGGTGCGCTACCAAGCTGCGCTACATCCCGCAATATCTCATCCATATTACCACAGACTTGCTAGGATTAACACTGGTACTTTCGTGGGAGCATGTTCAGGAGTGGTCGTTAAACCTGAATGGTTAAGAGTCAAAGCACCGCAATGGCAGCGTGTGGGCAACGTTAAGGAAATCTTACGGGATTTGGCACTCAATACCGTCTGTGAGGAAGCCTCTTGTCCCAATATCGGTGAATGCTTCAATGCTGGCACTGCTACCTTTTTAATTATGGGACCTGCCTGCACCCGTGCTTGTCCCTACTGCGATATTGATTTCGAGAAGAAACCCAAACCCCTTGATCCCACAGAACCCACCCGATTAGCGGAAGCGGTAGGGCGACTGAAACTTCACCATGTCGTCATTACTTCGGTTAATCGGGATGATTTACCTGATGGGGGTGCTTCTCAGTTTGTCCACTGCATTGAAGCGATTCGCGCTATATCGCCTCAAACCACCATTGAGGTATTAATTCCTGATTTATGTGGCAATTGGGACGCTTTAGCCACCATTCTCCAAGCCAAACCCGAAGTCCTCAACCACAACACCGAAACTGTCCCCCGACTCTATCGACGAGTACGCCCTCAAGGAGATTATCCGCGATCGCTCGAACTTCTCCAACGTACCCACAAACTCGCCCCCTGGATTTATACCAAATCTGGCATCATGGCGGGATTAGGCGAAACTGATGCCGAAGTGCGCCAAGTGATGCAGGAT
This sequence comes from Coleofasciculus sp. G3-WIS-01, assembly GCF_040223135.1. Lineage (NCBI taxonomy): Bacteria > Bacillati > Cyanobacteriota > Cyanophyceae > Coleofasciculales > Coleofasciculaceae > Coleofasciculus > Coleofasciculus sp. G3-WIS-01. Next base: position 30,429 of record NZ_JAVJZI010000177.1, on the reverse strand, counting down.
ATGCGAGCCGTCAATTGTGATATTCTCACCATTGGGCAATATCTTCAACCGAGTCAAAAGCACTTAGGCGTGACTGACTTTATCACCCCAGAACAGTTTGATACTTGGCGAGAGTTTGGCGAATCTATCGGCTTTTTACAAGTTGTCTCCTCCCCCCTCACCCGCAGTTCCTATCATGCTGGAGAGGTGAGAGCATTAATGCAGCGCTATCCCCGACAAGCACCGATGTTGGGATGATTGAGTTTTGAGCAAGTCGGGGCGGGTTTTACTACTATCGTTTCTTACCTCACAAGAGATGTAACTAAACCCGCCCCGACTATAACATCCTACAACTTAAGACGAGGAACGCTTTTGAATAATCCCTTGGCGAAAACCTAACACGACCAAAATATTAGATAGGGTTAAAAAGAACTCAGCACTCCCATGCAACCAATCCACATTGGCTAATTGTTCCCCCAAAGCCACCTTGGCATAAATTCCCGCCGGAATCGTCACCGCCACAAATACCAACAGCGCATAAAATCCAATCAGCGCCAACCGTGGAGTTTGTCCGGAACGAGTTAGAAACCACAAAAAACCTAGGTAAGGGAATAAAGAAACCGCAAATAAAGTATCTTTGGAAATCATCACATTATCGAGTTACAGTAGGGGCGCACCGACGTGCGCCCTTGTTACGACGTGCGCCCTTGTTAGTTTGTCCCCTAAGAGTATTGATTTTGCCAAAAATTCAGCGCTTTATTATACTACTGAACGGGTGTTTTGGCTAAACAACATCAACAGGCGTCTTAGATTTTTCTGGTTCGCTTGTATCACTGTGATCAGATTTTCGGGAACAGCGCCAAATCCACCAAGCGGCGGCACAAAGCGTAACATTTCCTAATACCGTCATCGAGGCTTGCAGGGTAACCAACCAATCCAACGATTCAGGATTGTCAAAAAAGTGCCAGGTACAAGCACACATCGCACCGACTAATGCCGGGAGCATAGCACAAGACAATGCCCACCAGTAACGATTGCCCGTAATTTCACCATAGCTCCAGATTAACCAGATAGCGGCAATCCATTCGATAACGCTAGAGACGTGAATGATCCAAGTGGGAACTGAAAGGGCATGCATAGAGAAGATTTACTTTACGCGATCGCACAACCTAAATCATTCTAACCCCCTCCGTCGCTCTTTTGCCCATGAAACCTTTAACGACGATAACGCTCTCGCTCAATTTGCAAACGCTGTCGGACTAATTTGTAGATTTCCTGTGCCAACATCCGCAAATTGGATTCACTGACAAGTTCCGGTTCTGTTGATGGGGAAGATGTAGCAATTTTTACAGAGGGTTGATTCGTTTCTATGGGGATTTGGTTGGTTCCAGAAACCGTTGTTGTTTCCGCTTCGATTAAATCCGGAACATCGCCCCATTTTTTCCCTGGATTAGCATAAATGGGACGAAACCCTTCTGGGGTAAACATGAACCCTTCAATTTCAGCATCATCTTGATCCTGAATAACCCGTGAATCCCTAGGGGGAGGACTATCCTCACCTACTAATTCAGCCAAACTTGACCAAGATGTTTGTGTACTCTGACTAGAGGGTTGACTATCTAGAGTCAATTCTGAATTCCCCCTTTGGGAACGGGTTGATTTTAATTGTGAGGAATTTGTCTCAGGTAAAGGATTCTGGTCATTCTCTAAACCCCTTGAGGAAAAATCTTCTAATGTTTGCTCAGCTAAAGATTCAAAATTCAGACTTAATCCCGGCAATGTAGAACGAGAAGATTGACCTAAAACTTGAAATTGACCTAATGCAGTAATCGGGTTTAATTTTGCCAAACTAATTGGTAATGGCGGAAAGGCTTTGGTTGGATCAACCCCTGGGTCAATGGTTGCAGTTAAGTCAGGTTTATCTGTGTTTTCAGCATATTCATCAACCCTCTCTAGATTTTCCTCAATCTGCTCAGACTGAACAGGTATTTTTCTTTTATCCGCAACAGCCGTAGCTGCTTCCTCGGTTATAGCCGCTAAGACAGTTTTCCCAGTCGAAGAAAGTATGTCTATTTTATGAATATTTGAGTGAACGAATACAGGTAAAGAATGAGATTGACTCGGTGTCTGTCCCAACGGTTTAGCTGGAAGTAATGGCTTTTTGATCCCAAGTGGTATTTCGGAAATCATCAGTTCTTTAAACCTAAAAACGGGAGCATGTCACCTTTGTAGGTTGGGTTGAGGAACGAAACCCAACAGGCTCTCGATGGCGTTGGGTAACGCTATCGCTCTACCCAACCTACTTGAGCTACTTGAGCGTTTTGTGCTGTCCCTGACATGCTCTCCTAAACACTCAATCAGGGCAGGTTTTAAGGTGATTATCAATAGCTGGCACTAAAAACTCCCTAAACCCGCCCCTAAAGATGAATAATGGCACGGGGAGCATTTCAAATTAGTTACTAGGGAAATAGCCGGTGCGATCGCGTTGTACATTGGTACTGGCACCACCCCCGCCTTGCTGGGCAAGAACCTTTAAGCCTTCGTAGGCGAGGGTCAATTCCTCAATCGCCACGGTACTGGAACTTGCTTGTAAGGCTGGGGTTTTCCAACCGACTGGGACCGCACCGATTAATGTCCAACATTGCATGGTTTCTCCGGCTTGATTAAAGACCAAAATATTGACATTACGCCGTTCTTTTTTACCGGGATTGAGCGTCTGATTGATCCACTTCCAGAACACTAAATCTTCAGTAATCCCGCGCTTCAGGGTAACATCATCAAATTTGGCTTGCTTGAGAAAGATACGTTGCTGTTCGTTGACTCCTCCTTCAAAGTATACTTCTTTATCAATCTGCACCCCCAAACCTGAACACTCGCTAAATGAGGCAGTAATCTGACTTTCGATTTCGATATAAAATCGATTAGCGGTGACGTAGTTGAGTTCGTGGGTAACATTACCATTGTCAGCCATTTATAGTAACCCTCTGTAGTTTTTATGGCGTTCCCGTTGTTTGCGTAAATCCTCTTGCATCAGCTGATACACTTGATCGCTGAGTTTCCGCAGGAGCAAAGGATCTTGGCATACCTTGGCAGCAAGTTTTAAGAGAATCGTTCGTTGTTCAGGGTTCATCACTGATTATTTATGTCTCATCCGTCTTGCCCGACTCTGCAATTGCGAGAGGTAAGTCTCATCTTCGGGATTAAACGCCTGTTTGTGAACCCTTGGCATTGTCCCGGAAGAGTCGTTAGTTGAATGATCAACCTCTTCAATCTCTTCCCGTTGATCTTCTACCCGGTTAAGCTGATGTCTTAATACTTTCGCTCGTTGCAGTACTTGTTGGTATTGATCGAGTTCGGGAAGTTCTTCCCAATTGAGTTCTACTCTATCTGTGACTCTATCGTTATAGGTTGTCGTCTTGGTGATTTGGCGGCGAATCTTGAGTTCATCTGCTCTGAGCTTAATTTCTTGAAAGCTATCAGTTTCTAAAATTTGGGCGACTTCCTCTTCTTTTTTAGTTTGGTCGATTTCAATGTTGATTCTCAGCAGTTTTTTAACGGTTTTAGCCACGACTTGACCGTAGCGGTCAATAATAACGACGCTAAAGGTGGTTAAGACTAACCCAACGGCTGGCGGGACAAGGGGTATCCATCCCGCCTGCTGGACGAATAGAGAATAGGAAATCCCATACAAAATACCACCGGCTACTACCGCAACCGGAATCAGAATCCAAGGACGGCGAATTTTCCAAGCCAGGGTTCCGCCGACAACTGACCAGAGAAAAATCCAGAGGATTTCATTTCCCTCGGACCAATACCAAATTAAAGGGCGACTATCTAAAACTGTACCCAGAAGTTGACTGACGATGTGGGCGTGAATGACTACCCCTGGCATTTCGACTCGATCCTGAGCAGCTGCACTAAACGGTGTGGCAAAGTCATCATTGGCAGTCGTTGCGGTGTACCCCACCAAAACGACTCGATCTTTGACCAGATTGGGATCAATATTACCTTCTAATACATCGGTTACGGTGACTTGCTCAATGGCATTTTCACCGGACTGATAATCGAGCATAATCTGGTAGTCCACTGCACCACTTTTGTGATAGCCACCTGAGTGTTGTTCTAGTCTGGTCAAGACAGTGGAGTCTAACATCAGTTCTCCTGTCTCTGTGTAGTCTAAAAAAACATCCTCTTGTTCAAGATAAAACAGTGCCAGATTTAAGGCAAAAGAGGGGAGTTGATTTTCGTATCCGTCAATCTCACTAATCTGACAGAGGTGGGGATCGTTTACTGGAGTTTCTAATGGTGTCGGAACTGACAGTAAAATTGTGCGACGAATGGAGACATCTGAGTCAAAGGGTAAATCGGCAATCCCAATCCGTTCGTCGGGAATTCCAGGTGCAGCAGGAACGCCCGGTTCAGTCAAAGAACTCATTTTGCAAACGGCGATAATGTTATCGTTTTTTTGCAATACGTCGATTAAGTTCTCACGACCTGTTCCTTGGGGTACATCCCTTAAAATATCAATACCGATCGCTCTCGGTTCATATTCCTGTAGTTTCTGTAGCAGCTTCGCCAGTGTGCCATCTGATATGGGGAATTCTTTGATCTGGGCGATGTCAGCTTCGCTATATTCCACCACCAACACCCGATCATCGGGTTCCTGTTCAGGACGCGATCGCATAAGTTGGTCATAAGCGTCCAGTTCAAATCCTTCTAAAGCACCTAACTGTCGCAGTCCTACAATTACGCCCGTCACGACTAAGCTGGTGAGAACCACAGTTCCCCCAAACGCGATCAGTCCTTTTCCGACTGGATGTTGCCCGAAAAATGAACGAACTTCAGAAATCATCTGGGTATCGCCTCCTGCTCTCCTGTGGGTTAATGAGCTGACAATGCGCCCTAAAGGGCGGAGTTTCTTCGGCTGATAAGCCTGGGATTAAGACAATCAAACTTCATCAAACTTAACCTAAAGTCAGGAAAAGATAGTGGTTTTCTAACTTTCTCCTCCCATTAATCACTTTTCTTAAAGAAGTGTGATCATCCTAGGTTTTACAAACAAGTCCGATAGAATATTAGTATATAATATAGTACCCAGGCAGTTTATTTGTGTTGTGGGGTTTAAATTGTATACTGAGTGAGTTTATCTCAGTTAAACGGATCATAGCTCAGCACCTTCGCTGAGTCGCTATAAAGAAATGAGGGAATCTGGCAAGCGCGTTTCTTAAAATTTACGCTTAGGACAGGGAACTTTGCTGAATAGAGAGGAGTCGCCATGTAGATAAATACGCTCACCTTGGTTAAACTTTCTACTACAGCCACTGCATTAATTAAAATTGTCTTAAGTGCTGCCATTGGCAAGGAGTAAAATGAAAAAGTCCTCTATATATCTTAAAACCTTTTCCCTGATGTTGTCTCTGGGAGTCGTCATGAGTGCCAGTGCTATGGCAATTGCTAGTCTCAAGCCGAGTTCGTCTAGCCCAGCTCAACAGACACCTTCAGAAAATCTCTTGGCACGGCGACCAAGATTCAGAGCGCGAGGCGTAAGCTCGTCTCGGGGTCGAAGTGGAGGTACATCCCGTGGTCCTGGTATGTGTTACGGAGAACAGATAACTGTAACGCCTCTGCTACCAAAAATTAACGAACAGGATTCATCAAAAGAAGAGAGAGTTGTCGTCGAATCGACTGTTTCTCCTGCTCCTAAATTCTTAATTTCCGTTGATCAAACTAAAGCGACGGAAGCCGAGTTTACATTACTGAATGCTAATGGCACAGAGGTCATTTATCAGCAGGAGGTTTCTCTGGAAAATAAGACGCCAGGAATTATTACGGTGAGTCTTCCTGAACCCGCTACAGAGGATGAAGCTCTGGTTAAAGTTGGTCAGGAATACCAGTGGTTCTTTTCCGTCCGTTGCGACCCAACGGATTTAGCCGGAGATCTGATTGTTGAAGGACGGATTAAGCGAATTCCCAAAGAAGATGCTCTGGCTCAAGAATTAGCCGATGCTACAGAACTGGAAAAGCCAGCCGTTTTTGCTGAGTTTGGAGTCTGGACAGAAGCCGCGAGTTCCCTGGCTGAATTACTGGAAAACAATCCTGACAATCCAGAGATCAGAGCAAATTGGCAAGCTCTCTTAGAATCGGCTAATTTAGGCAAGCTGATTGAAAAAGACCTGGTGAGTAGTTCTGAGTCGAGCGTTGAAAATTAACTCTTTTTAGCCGACTTAGCCGTTGTGCTTTCAATTCCAGACACTGATTCCTGCCATAAACCTTAAAGGGAAAAGCTGATCAGCTTTTCCCTTTTTCAATGAGGATTGGCAGGCTGTCATAAGGAAAACTTTTAGGTTTTAAGTTTAAGTTTTAATATTATAAAGACAATGGGACTTAGTGCGGGCAGAAAATGTCACGGCTAAAGCATGATTTGACCTGGGTTTGAGGTTGTAGTATCATATATTTAAATACCGTATGCTGCTCGCTTTGTAGTCATTTTTGAATAAAAAACGCTTCAAATCCTTAGTGCTGCGTTATTTTTTCATCCATCGCCTCAGAAAAATCTTAATAACACAAGTATGTTGCACAGTCTAATTTTCCAGAGGCTGATTTGACAAAAAAGCAGTTTAATGCGTAGGTTTCCTCAGCCCTCACCTCCCATCGCGGTATAATAAAATGTTACTCAACTCTTTGGCGCGACTTTTTCCATTAGAGGAAAATAGAGATAGAAGGGGTATTTCGCGCTTCTTGGGTGCGGTTCACTTAAGTGTCGTGATTGCAACGCCGCAGTTTGTACGGGCGAAGCATTGGCGGAGTTCAATGAGCGATTACTTGCATTACTTTTGACACAGTTTGTAAGGGCGAAGCATTGGCGGAGTTCAATGAGCGATTACTTGCATTACTTTTGACACGCAAATGCTTCGCCCCTACTGAGAACGCACCAAAAGAAAAAGTACGGGTGGCTAGCTCGGAACTTAACGACTGTGGACAGGAAGCTGCCGACAGCCCTGGTTGAAGCAGTAAGTAAACATCAATGTCCGATTATGTCGTCCATTGTATGAGTTTTATATAGCACAAGAACGGGAACTCTTGAATGTACATCTATCGCACCTGTGAGTTTAATGAGAAAGCAGAACGCTATGGAATTGGCGATCGCATCGATGATCTGTGTACCCAACTACAAACTCAACGACTCGATGAAGTGCAATCCCGGTTTGAGCGGGTTTATCCTTACCTGAAGCGCCGCATCCTCAACCGCCGACTGATTGGTCGTATCCTGCATCTGGATAATCAGCAACTGTTGTGCTTTATTGATATCTTTAAACGGGGCGATCACGACTATGAACAGTTCCTCGAAGCCCCCATTCATTATGGTCAGACCCATTGGGAACCCCAACTTGACCGACAACAGATTCGCGATTGGCTCACCCAAGCCCAATCTGAGCAACCCTCGGTTGAACCCTTACCCGAACTCCCAGAAACCTTGCGTCCTTGGCTGGAGCCACCAAGATGGGAACCAGATATTGTCCCGGACGATTGGATGATCTATGAAAGCGAAGAATGGGTGAGACAGTTTACCACCGTTAAACTGCAACAGGCGTGGAAAACCTACTATCAGATTATTTCCCAGATTAATACCCATACAGCGACATCTATAGGAAATAGCAATAGTCACAGTGGTGTCATCCAAACCGATAGCTTCGCCGACACCCTAATCATTTCCCCTGATCAACCCCAGCTTCCAGAAAATGTCAACCTGTGGGGGGAAAACAATTGTTACGTCCTCTACAGCCAAATTGAAACCACTGATGGGAGTGTTCGGGGTGTCCTGTTTCTCATCGCCGCCTTTGATCACCCCCCCTCCAGCGCCGAGATTAGGGAAGTGGGACAGCGCACCACCCTATTCAACGGTGAAAACAGATCCAACCGCTTATCCCAACCCCAAACCATCCATGAATTAACCCCCTTCGCCCGTCGTTCCTATCCGGCGTACCTATTAGCCGATGAGGAAAGTTGGTTGGCGATTGAACGGGGTAGAGAGGCAAATCTCGCCCTTTCCCCAGAAGAAGAAGAAATTCTCCAATCGGTGTCTGGCGCTACCCCCCAAACCGATTCACTCCCCCTATTTATTAATGGACGGGCGGGTAGTGGGAAGTCCACGATGCTGATTTATCTATTTGCCGACTACTGCTACCGTAAACACTACACCCCCCAAGGACATCGCCGTCTCGAACCGCTTCCGGGTCAACCCCTGTTTCTCACCTACAATGAACGGCTATTAGAAATTGCCAGAGATGGGGTCAACCGACTCCTACGTTCCCACCACCGCTTTGTCGCTGAACGCAGTCCCGGCGATGACATCCCCAACTGCGATCGCGCCTTTCAACCCTTCGGTAAATTCCTGTTAAGCTTACTTCCACCCCAGGAACGAAAACGGTTTAATCCAGACCATTATATTTCCTTCCATCGATTCAAACAATTGTATCAAGGAACCCATCCCGAACCCGCCCTTGCCAAACTGATCCTGCATCTCCCCGAATCCCGCCATTATTCCCCAGAAATTTGTTGGCACATTATCCGCAGTTTTATTAAAGGATATGGTCAATCAGACTACATGACGCCGGAAGACTATCAGGAGGAAGTTCCCCGGAAAGAACGCACGATTGATGTAGAGAAATTCCAGGGAATCTATGAGACCATTTGGCAACACTGGTATAAGCATCTAACCACGGAACTAGATTACTGGGATGACCAAGATTTAATTGCCAGAGTCTTGGAATTGAAGTGTTATCATCCCGACTATACCGCCATCTTCTGCGATGAAGCCCAAGACTTTACCCGCCTAGAGTTACAGCTAATTATGCGGCTGTCTCTGTTTTCCCAATACCATTTGGGATATCAACCCATTCTTAGCTTACCCTTTGCCTTTGCCGGTGATCCCTTTCAAACCTTAAATCCAACCGGATTCCATTGGTCTAGCACCCAAGCCGCTTTTAATGCCGAAGTGATTACCGCCCTTGATCCGGCTGATCAATTAAAGTTGACCGTTAATTTTCAGGACTTGTCCTATAATTATCGATCAAGTCTGTCTATTGTTCAATTCACCAACTTAATTCAGCTTTGGCGTCACGTTCTCTTTGACATTAGAGAACTCCAACCTCAAACCCCATGGCATCCGGGTAATTTTCCTGAACCCCAAACCTTTATCCTCAATCAAACTATTAGTGCTGAGGAATTAATCCCCTATATTAAAGACACGATTATCATTGTTCCCTGTGAGGAAGGGGAAGAACTCGCTTATGCCCAAGCCGATGAAGTCTTGTCTCAAATTTTTCCTCAGTTAAATGATCAGGAACCGGGAACCGGGGATGAATTCGTAGGGGCGAAGCATTCGCGCCCTAATCCATCGGTTTTCTATTCACATCTCAACGCGAATGCTTCGCCCAATCCCCATGAATTCGTAGAAGCGAAGCATTCGCGCCCCAATCCCCAATCACCAATCACCAATCCCCAATCCCCAGAACCGTTAAAAAATGTTTTAAGCGCCATTTCTGCCAAGGGATTGGAATTTAAACGGGTGATATTGTATAAATTTGGTGAAGAGTGTAGCGATAATGTCTGGAATCTCCAAGGCGTTGACCAAAAAGTAAAGGTAGAATACTTTTTCAATAAACTCTATGTCGCGGCTAGTCGAGCAACGGATTATTTATTTATCGTCGATTCAGAAACTGGAAACCGCCAACTGTGGAACTATGCCAGTGATGAAGCCTTGTTACAGGCAATGTTAGGACATGCTAAACACAAAAGCCGTTGGCAAGATAAGGTGAAAACCCTAGCACCGGGTATGCCAAATATGGTAGAGACGATGCGTGAAAATGACCCGGGTGCGATCGCGCAAGAATTTCAGCTTAAAGGATTACATGCAGAAAATCCTAGTTTACTACGCCGAGCCAAACAATTCTATCGGGATTTAGGGGATATCACTCAAGCCAACTCTTGTCAGGCTTGGGCGCTGAAGTTTGAGAGGCAGTATCGAGACGCGGGTCATTGCTTTTTGGAGTTGGGGGAATCGGATCAGGCGTGGGATTGCTTCTGGCAGGGGCTGTGCTGGTCAGAATTAGTCGCTTGGTATGATTCGCACCCCCAAGATCAATCAGCGGCTGAGGGCATCCTGGCGCGGTTTATGGTGACACCTGCTGATGATTTAGCCGCACTGGATAGTTTTACTCGGTATATTATCAGTCATGAATCATCAGTTATTCAGGGAAATCAACAGGTTAATCAGCAAAAACAATGGCAGCAAGGAATTAAGGAATATGCCCGTCGCATTGAAACCATTCCCAATGATTCCTCAATACCATCATCACAATGGCAGCAGTTTGGCGAAGTTCTAGCTATCTTAGCCTCAGGGGGTTATCCAGAATTAAATGTCCAAGCCGGTACTTGTTTCTATCGCGCTCAAAATTACCACCAAGCGATACAGTATTGGCAGGAAAGTAATGCAACTCAAACCCCAGACTATCATCGGGCGAAAGCCTTTGCCGTCGGCATGCCAGAAGGATTAGTGTATTTGGCACAAGCAGGCGAAGCTGATCAGATTATCACCCAATGGCGGCAAGCTGGCAAACCGCGCGATCGCAGATGGCTGCGCTATGTCGCCCAAGGGTTGGAAATGAAGCAGGAATACCAACAAGCCTGTGTGGTGTATGTGGGGTTGGATGATTTAGCCAAAGTCAAAGACTGTTTTCGACTCGCTAGTCAAGATGGGATCAAAATCAAGCTACTGCGGCTACTGTTCCGCTATTTCTTCCGCCAGAAATACTGGCAAGACGCCCTCGAATTGTTCAATACCGATTTGCCTAATGTCATCGGTTCAACCGAGGAAAAAGCCGCGTTGAATTTCGACATTGTTTATGAATTGGCAGGTTCAGGATTAATCCCCCAAAACCTAAGCAAAGATCAACGCCAACAGTATGAACAATTTATGGAAGAGCGGGTTTTATCTACTCCAGACTGGCAAGAGTACCTGTTGATGCCACAGATAGGAATTGCCCTGGAAAAAGTTGGATTAATGGTTGAAACCTTATCATTTTACGAGGAATTTGTCAACGACACTAACCAACAACAGCGTCAATTTGCCCGGGAACGTTGGATAGGGACGAAGAAAAAACAGGTTGATTATGTGACGAATCAAGGAAAGCTGAGGAAAGCGGTAAAACTTCAGTCTAATTTGATTAAAAAAGCGCAGCAATGGGCAATGAATCCAGATGCTATCTCTGTAGTTCCCCCATTAGCGCCAAGAGAACGTCCTTTGAGAGACAAGGGAGCTAACTCAAAACCTAGTCAGGGCGGGTTTTGCACAAACGTTACTATCAATAACGAAAAGCAAGTTCCTAAACCCGCCCCTACACACTCAACACTTTACCAATCCCCTAAAACTGAGCAACTTACTATTACTGGATTACCCCCTGAAATAAGAGTGGAGGAGTTTGAAAAGGGGGTGATCGGATTTACGGTGCGTCACTTGGCGATTAAGGTGATGAAATCAACCCATCAAGTGTTAGTTACTGATATTCTCTCTCATCGAGATGTGCGTGTGGATTGGACAAAATGTCAGGTGAATTTAGGAGACGCGACGGTGGAAGCCGGGGGGAGTCAGCAGTTATCCTTTACTCTGGTTGCCAGTGGCTATCGTGGTGTTCTATTCTGTAATCAGCCAGAACCGCGACTGGAACTGGAGATTCAGGGATGTCAGGATCGGATTGCGATCTGTTTGTAGTCAGCACGCTTCGTGCTGGGAAATAGAACATCTGAAGCCACTAAAGTGGCTACTACAAACGTGGCTACTACAAACGACGCGATCGCACAGTGAAATCCCTTGGAGTTCCCTCCCCGTCGCCTTGGGGAGGGTTAGCGGCGAGATGACTTGCCGTGTCTAGTTAAAATCTCAATCCTACGCCACCCTGCACCGAAACCGCCGTGCCGCCTCCCTGACGATAGGCATCAAAAGCAATAATCGCATTACCAAAAAGCACCGTACTACCGCCAGGAACAACATAATCAATACCCGGTTGCAAAGCAAAGCTAGTTTTATCTCCCACCGGCGATGGCGTATCACCACTAGCAAACGCCGCACCCGCCCCCAGATAAACATCCGTTTGCCAGTTGAGGGGAAAGTCATAAGAAATGGTTGGCACCACCGCCGTACCTGCACCAATCAGGGCTTGCGCTCGCAGAGAGACAGGAAGTTCTAAGAGTTTGTACCGTACCGCCAACACTCCCCCAAATTGCCGCCCTTCACCGCGACTATCTTCTTCAATACCGAAAGTACCACCAGCCCCGACATAACTACCATAAGCGGCTTGAGCCGATGCTGAGGTGGGGGTAAACCCAAGACTCGCGAGTACTGCTGTAGCAAGGGTTACGCTGATACCAATAAAATTTCCCATATCCGGACTCCTCAGTACTGATGTCGCTGATTTTACCCTGCGACTACCTGACTTGCCACGGTTGCTCTTGAAACGTGAGCAGATCAAGGAAATTCAGAAAACTTAATCGAATTGGGTTTATTTCCACCCACCTACTGAGTAGTAAAACCCGCCCCTACACAGGTATATGGGAGAATGTCAAAATCCGGGAAGAGATTATTTTGCAGAGGATGAGTTGAAATCAATGCCTGATATTGTAGATATCGCCGTTAGTGCGGATTCGTTCCAAACCCTAGTAGCTGCTGTGCAAGCGGCTGGTTTAGTGGATACTCTCAAAAGTCCTGGTCCTTTTACGGTTTTTGCACCTAATGACGCCGCTTTTGCTAAGTTACCACCGGGAACCATACAAACCTTGCTCCAAAATATTCCCCAGCTTACGCGAATTCTGAAGTATCATGTCGTTTCTGGTAAATTGACTCAAGCTGATTTAGCTAATGTCGATTCAGTAACCTCTGTTGAGGGTTCGTCGATCCGAATTGACTGTTCTGATAGTTTTGAAGTCAAAAATGCGACAGTTGTTGCCCCTGATATCGAAGCGGATAATGGTATTATCCATGTCATTGACACGGTAATTCTCATGGGGTAAAGTCACCATCACTAGGGCGACCTGACCTGATTGAGTAAAGGGCGACCTGACCGAACCCAAGTGGACTGGTGTTGTTAATTGATACAAACGGGTCGCCCCTACAGGTTGTTAATGTAATGATATCAGATGTAAATTTCAATATGTTAATGTGTTAATTTTGCTACCATTTCATAGTGGTGATCGGTTGTAAATTTGGCAACGTCATAAGGTATTGAGAAAGATTCTATTTGGGCAGCAGCCTGTTTAATTACAAAAACACTCACACCAGAATTCTGTGGACTAGACTAACCCCAAGTTTCATTGACGAAATGATGAAAGAGGGGGAGGCAAAGTATAATGAATAGCAGCCATCAGCAGCCCAACTAATTTAACCAACCTCGAACAGAACAGCGTCAGCGGCTGTTTGTATTGGGAAGAGATTGGTTGCTAGCTAATCGCCGATTCGATCAGATCAGGAGAAACCATCCCGGTTGTTGCTGAAAACGGGTATTGGCAAAAAGTCATCTACAATGTGCAGCGCGATCGCGAGCCAAAATGTTGAGATAGGCGAGGGTTTAGGGAATCCTGGTAAATGGATATCAGGTGCAACTTTCCCAAAGGTTTCCCTCAATCCAATCCTCTCTATCCCATCTCTTGCAGGCGCTGATTATATACAAACTAAATGAAAACAAACGTTAACAGTCATCCGGATTGTACCGTTTCCCTAATGAAGTCAAAAGGAAAGCCAACTTGTAAGGTTGAAGCAGTCATGACAATGAAGAATGGTCAATGCAGCTCCTGTGGATCGTATCAGGTTAGAAGCAACAAAAACCGAAAGTTTCCAGCACTGAATACGATGACCCTAGGATTAGGCAACTCTAGCGCTCGCTATGCTGCACTGGATACGTATGTTTGTGTCAATTGCGGTTATGTTGAAAGCTACGTGGCTTCGGCGGACGATCTAAACTACATTCAGGAGAACTGGGCAAAGGTTGAGGCTCCCCGTGAAAATGGAAGAGCGCCCAAAAAACTTGAATCGCTCCCCTCTAGAGCGCACGAGGAGTTGAAGCATCGAGCTATGCACGGTTAACCATGGAGATGATTCATCGTTCATAGTTCATGTCTGTCCCCTTGCTATGAACGATGTAGCTAGCCCGGGTCAATCTTGCCAATATCCTAAATGCTTACGAGCCGCGTCTGTAGCAACACGACCACGAGGGGTTCGATGTAAGTACCCAATCTGTAATAAATACGGCTCATACACTTCCTCAATGGTTTGAGCGTCTTCTCCAGTTGCGGCGGCTACGGCTTCTAAGCCCACAGGTCCTCCCTGGAATTGTTCAATCATCACACTTAACACGAGCCGATCTGTCCAATCCAAACCCGCCGGATCGACATTGAATACTTCCAGAGCTTCGGCGGCGACATCCTGGTTAATTACGTCCATCTTTTTCACCTGAGCATAATCTCGTACTCGCCTGAGTAAACGATTGGCAATGCGGGGAGTTCCCCGAGAACGACGGGCAATTTCTACCGCCCCTTCTTCACTCACCGGCGCTTGTAATAACTGGGCGGTTCGTTGCACAATTAAACTCAATTCATCGGGTTCGTAGAACCGCAGACGCTGGATCAAACCGAAGCGATCGCGCAAGGGGGAGGTGAGTGATCCCACCCTTGTCGTAGCGCCAACTAGGGTAAACTGGGGTAAGGGAATACTCCGGGTTCGCGCCGATTGCCCTTTGCCAATGGTAATATCCAAACGATAATCCTCCATCGCCGGATACAAAAGTTCCTCACTCATGCGCGAGAGGCGATGAATTTCATCGATAAATAAAATATCCCCCGGTTTAAGATTCACTAAAATCCCCACAATATCCCGGGGGCGTTCCAAAGCCGGAGCCGCCGTAATTTTGCAATTTGTCCCCATCTCTGTCGCCAAAATTAGCGACATCGTGGTTTTGCCCAATCCCGGCGGTCCGTACAAGAGCAAATGGTCTAATGATTCATTTCGCGCCTTCGCCGCTGCGATCGCAATTCCTAAGAGGTCTTTGAGTTCTTTTTGCCCGATATAGTCGGCTAGCCGGTGGGGACGAATCCCTTCCTCTTGGTTCTCTGTTTCCTCGGCTATCGCAGTAGCCAGTAACAAGTCTGTTTCCAACTCTTGCTGGCGTTCCTTACGGCGACCCTTTTTTTTCTGACGAGATGGGGGTTGTGGGTCAGGTTCTTGAGATTGTCTAAAGGACGTTATAGCCATGATTTAAGCCTATCATTTCATCTGCAACCGAGACACTCAAGCACAAAAGGTTTAGATTAGTTAAGAGAGTAAGTATTATCCCATCACACAGCGTAAGACATCTGACATGCTAGCTAAACGAATCTTACCTTGCCTGGATGTAAAGGCTGGGCGGGTGGTCAAGGGCGTCAACTTTGTAAATTTGCAAGATGCTGGTGATCCAGTGGAATTGGCACAAGCTTACAACCAAGCTGGTGCTGATGAACTGGTGTTTTTGGATATCACTGCTACTCATGAAGACCGCGATATTATTATTGATGTTGTCTACCGTACCGCAGAACAGGTGTTTATTCCCTTAACCGTCGGCGGCGGTATCCAATCCTTAGAAACTGTTAAATTATTGTTAAGGGCTGGTGCTGATAAAATCAGTATTAACTCGGCGGCTGTCCGCAATCCAGATTTTATCAATCAAGCCAGCGATCGCTTTGGCAATCAATGTATTGTCGTGGCGATTGACGCCCGTCGCCGCGTAGATCCCAGCCATCCGGGTTGGGATGTTTTCGTGCGTGGCGGACGAGAAAATACAGGACTTGACGCGATCGCCTGGGCAAAAGAAGTCGAGCGACGTGGCGCGGGAGAACTGTTGGTAACCAGCATGGATGCTGATGGGACTCAAGCTGGGTATGACTTAGAGCTAACCCGCACCATTGCTGAACAGGTAGAAATTCCGGTAATTGCCTCCGGTGGTGCTGGAACTTGCGATCACATTTATCAAGCCCTAACCGAGGGGAAAGCCGAAGCCGCCCTCTTAGCCTCTTTATTGCATTACGGACAACTCACCGTATCGGAAATTAAGCACCATTTGCAGCACCATCAGGTTCCCGTCAGGATGATCTAAGGTTTCTCAAATCCCGGCTGATCTGCCTTTAACTCTTGTGACTTATATCACACAATTGGATTGTTTGCAGCTACATAGACGACTGCTAGAATAGATTCGATGTTACATTTCGTAAATTATGTTGATTGCTATTTTAATATTTGATATTGCTTTAGTCGCTTGGTCACTGCACTTAATGCAACAGGCGTTTGATACACGAGAGTTTTCCTTGATGCTGGCTGGCACCTTGGTGGCGATGTCAGCCGCCGCCATGTTAGTGGTATATTTTTTGATGGACAGCTATTTGGGCTACTTGAGTCGCATTGCGGCAGTGTCAGGTTCGTTTTAGGGATGCTATTGTTTCATAACTCGATAATCTCTCACGAGGCAATAATTTAATTAAGACTTGACGCAGCGATAAAATAAAGGCATGATAGAAGATGCTGCACGGGGCTATAGCTCAGCTGGTAGAGCACCTCAATGGCATTGAGGGGGTCAGCGGTTCGAATCCGCTTAGCTCCATTAACTGCATATAATAGGGTTTTGGTGACGCGATCGCGGGATGAGTGATCATGAGTGAGTAGAATTGATCTGTTCATCCTTTGAAAGTCAACCCAACAACCACAATCATGAATGCCACTGAACAAGCTCCTCTAGACGAACAAACCTTGAGCCGATGCTGTTTGGCACCGATATTTGCTGACATTATGTGTAAGGGTCAGATCAGTTTGTCTGACTGGCGTGAATTGATGACAGCTCCTTGGGACAATTCTTTCACAAATAATGATGAAGCTATCTTAATGCGGTTGATCTATGGTGTGCATCGTGGACTCGTGAAAGTTGTCGATTGACACTCCCCGCCTATGAGTACATAGGCGAGGTCTTCTCGCCGAAATTAGATAAAGCGATGTTGGGTGTTTATCCTCAAACTGGCTAAATTGATTCTAAATTTCGTTTGGCTTCCTGAGCCACTTGCTCAACCGAGTCATTGGCTAAGGCTTCTAAGGCGGCTCTAGCCTCTGAACTATCGAAGGGCTTGAGCGCCTGGGCGACTCGGTAACGCACTTGCCAGTCAGGATCGGTGGCAAAGGGAACTAATAGTGGCACAGCACGGGGATCACCTAGTTCTCCCAACGAACTAATCGCAGCGGTTTGAATCAAGCTGGTTTCGGAGGAAAGTGCTTCTTCTAAGAGGGGAAAAGCACGCGAGGAGCCCAGTTCACCTAATGCCGCAACAATACTAAACTGCAATAACCATTCCGATGATTGGTGATATAACTGTTGCATCTCATCAAACGCCTCGGTCATCTTCAGGGCGCCCAAAGCGTCAGCGGCTGCAGCTTGGACATCCGGTTCCGAGTCGTTCAAGAGGCGATCGCGTAACATTCTCAAGGTGAGTGATAAATCCTGATCTCCAAGGGTATCAAGTTGGCTAACGGCGGCGTACCTAACCCGAGCATTAGCGTCAGTCACAATAGGCTGGACTAATTCATAAGCTATCGATGGTTCTAGCTGACGTAGTAGATTTACCCCACTTAGGCGGTTGCCAAAGTCCTCGGAATTTAGCAACTGTTCAACAGACTCACGAGAAACAGTCATTTGTAATGTATTTATTATTGATCAGTGATTTATCTTGAATCGTGGCACTCTACCATAAGCCCACAGTTTTAGGCGGTGGGTTTATGACTATTCCAATTCCGCAATCATTGCCCGCACAATATCTCCCGCCGTGAGGACACCAATCACTTTCCCCTGGTTGTCAGTCACCGCTAAACGGCGCAGGGATTTGTCCTGCATTAGTTTGGCGGCTTTGCGTAAGGGTTGATCGGGCTTGACAACCACAGGTTCATGGGTCATGACTTCTCCAACGGTTTGCCCTAGTGCCTTGTGCAGTTCTTCTTCGTACCGGGCTGGGTTTTCTAGATAAATCACACTGTCGAGAAATACGATGTAGACAGGGGGTTCTACTCCTGTCTGTTGCCACAACAAATCTGTTTCTGAAATAATGCCCACCAATTTGCCTGTATCATTGACCACCATCAAACCACTGATACCTCGTTGGGCAAGAATTTTCATCGCCTCTTTAATCGGCGTTTGGGGGGTAACCGTGATCGGGTCACGGCTCATCACTTCGGCAACGGTTTTGGGCATATTCAGGTTTAGTGTTTTCAAAGGAAGTACTCATCCTATTTTAGGGTTTTAGGCAAGTGCGGGGATCAATTGCGCTGCAATTTCTCTGTTGAGGACACGAGTTCAATGATCTGAACTGGAAGATTCTCTTTTATGCATAAAAACATTTTTATGTCAATATTCAATAAGGAGTTATAAATTATTATTGGGGGATAAGCTGGTTTTTATTTGAAAATTTAAACATAATCAGACTTCCTGAAATATTTTATTATTGTTCAGATGAAAATTCACTTGCATAGGGCTTTGGTTACCATAGCGGCGGCGAATATCGAGCCACTGGTTGAGTTTTATAGTCAATTACTTGCCGAATCTCCCCATTGCCATATTCCCAACAACTATGCCGAGTTTCATCTCCCTGGATTGCGACTCGGACTATTTAAACCCAGGGATAACCATCGACAGGAATTTGAGCAGTCTGAGAAAAGTGGATTGAGCTTGTGTTTAGATGTCGATGACTTAGACGCCGCGATCGCACAATTGTGCAACCTGGGATATCCCCCACCGGGCGAAATCATCGTCGCCTCCCATGGGCGGGAAATCTACGCCTATGACCCCAATGGCAATCGCTTAATTTTACACCAGCCTCAGCCTTAAGTGATCGCCACGTCATAAGCAACATTGGCAAAGGCATAGACGCTATAGAGAAGTAAAACCGTAATCGCGACGATCATAACCATACGTGGACGAGGTGACGGTACAATGGCTTCCCTAACCCACATGGAGGCTGCTGCACCAATCGCGAAGCTAGAACTGAGGACAAGGTATTGCCAGTCAGGTTGAAAGACCCAATTTAAGCCCAAAGCCAAGGTTAACAATACCATCAAATGTTCGATTGACTCCGGTGGATTTTGCTGCGTGGAAAGCACCAATGTGCGCCAACAGAATTGTAAATGTCTCATGAAAAAACTCATCAGCGAGAACTATTGGTTAAGATAATTCAGGGCAACTAATTTGGCTACTGTTGGTGGGGAAGATGATTGTACTCTTGTAAATAAGTCAGCGCCTCATCCGTGTTGACCTGCGGAAATTCCCCATAGAAACGGCTGACACTGAGAAAGTCATCCGGTGTTTCCAGGATAACTAAGCGATCGCAAAAACGACTGAGCCACTTGATCAATCCGGCTGGTGCGACGGGTGTACAAATCCAGATCTGGTGAGGATGATGCTCTTTCAACGCTTGAGTTGCTGCAACCATCGTCATCCCTGTAGCAATCCCATCATCAACCAAAAGGGCTAACATTCCTTGGGGATTAGCCTGAGGACAACCTTTGGCAAATTCAGCAAGCTGAGCTTGAGCTTTATCTTGAGCATGACGCAGGGCGGTGTTTCGCAAACTAGACTGAAGTCTTCTCCATAGTCGGTGTTGCGCCCACAAAACTTGTCCTTCTGAGGTGACAGCGCCAATGGCTAATTCTGGATTTTGGGGGGTGGTAATTTTTTTAGCCACCACGATATCCAGAGGACAATTTAACCGACGAGCAACCGGTACAGCGACAGGAATACCGCCACGGGGGAGTGCATACACCACGGGTGATACAGTATCATCCGTCGTCGTTTCCAGTTCAGTAATTTGGGTGAGCAGAACTTGAGAAAGCTCCTCACCGGCATGAGCGCGATCGCTAAATAGCGGAGCCGATGACATAGGTTCCTCCAGCATTTAACAGACCTGCCCTAATCATGCCTGATTTTGGTTATGCTTTTAGATCAATCAAGCATGATTCTTAACATCAATTGCCTCCACCCTAGATATACCGTAGGGTGGGCACTGCCCACCACCATGCCAGTCAGTACCATTGTTCTTAACATAAGGTCATACGTCGCAACTTACAACTCGCCAATGGAGTCTTGTGTGGTGATTTGTCGCACTCAGAAACCCCAGGAACGAAGGGGTAAAATTTTACTGATTGATGCGGTAAAAGAGGTGGCGCGGGTACAGGCGCAGAGTTTCTTGAAGCCGGAACACCAGAAACGGATTTTAGCCGCGTATCGCGGGTTTAGGGATGAGGAGGGGTTTGCTAAGGTGGTGACGGTTGAGCAGGTGAGTCAACAGGATTATAGTTTGTCGATTCCGCTTTATGTGCGGAGGGTGTTGGAAAATGGGATGGAGACGGATAAGCGTAGTTTAAAGGAACTCTGGTCGGATTGGCAGGAGTCAGGGCGGGAGTTTTGGCGACAGATGGATGAGGTGGTTGAGATGTTAGACCAGATGATGTGAAGTCCTCTAATCCGCTACCCTGAAATTAGGGTCTTCCTGCACCCTATCGGTTAAAAATGATTAGAAGAACTCCCCCAAAACAAGTCTATGGTTCAATCTTTGACCCAAACTGTTACCTTTGAAGAGTTTATTGCGTGGTATCCTAATACAGGAAAACGCTACGAACTCCACGATGGGGTAATTGTCGAAATGCCCAAACCCACTGGCACACACTCTAACGTAACAGGCTTTTTGATAGAAGAGTTGATTCTTACCATTGTCCAGATGGGAAAGCGAGGAAGTTGGACAATTCCTAGAGAATCTATTGTTAAATCTAGCAATGGGAAGTCAGGATATGAGCCTGATATTATCGTCTTAGACCAAGAAGCCATAAAAGCAGAACCCCGTTGGCAAAAAGAATCTATTATTGAAAATGCTCAATCTGTCAAACTCATTGTTGAAGTTGTCAGTACAAACTGGCGTGACGATTATTTTAAAAAGAGAGCAGACTATGAAGAAATGGGTGTTTTTGAATATTGGATTGTTGATTATGCTGCGCTAGGAGGACGCAATTTCTTAGGGAGTCCCAAACAACCGACGGTATCGGTTTATCAACTTGTTGAGGGGGAGTATCAAATGAATCAGTTTCAAGGGGATGATGTAATTATTTCCCCTACGTTCTCTGAGCTTAATCTCAGGGCAGAACGAATTTTTCAAGTAGGTCAGTCATTATAAAAATAGTATTGCTCGTCTTATAATTAACTAAAGAATGGTTTGTTAATCATGGAAAACACTGATCTAAGTGCTTATAATTTAGCAGTAAAATTAGGGGCAATTAGGATTGCTAAAGATTTGCCGACTAATCTAATCAGCAACAAAAATTCTTGTGACAGAATAGTAGCTTTAAGCTAAATACTTACTAATAAGTCTAGGAAGAAAATGGCTAAATTTCGGACATCGAAAAACCAAAACTCTGTTCCTGAGTCTATTGATCTCATGTTCAGAGATTTGAAACGTGATCCTTCAATCAAGTTTTTGGGGAACCATCAAGGTCAAATATTAAATAAGTATAAAAAAGATTACTTAAAGAATGCTAAGAATATTGCTATCGAATTACCAACGGGTACGGGAAAAACACTTATTGGTCTTTTAATTGCTGAATATCGGCGGAGAGTACTAAAAGAAAGGGTTGTTTATCTATGCCCTACTCGTCAACTTTGTAGTCAAGTTCATGAAAAAGCAGATTTGTATGGAATTAATACAGTAACTTTAACTGGATCACAGAGAGATTATAATACAACTGAGTTTTACAACTATCAAAGATCTGAGGTAGTTGCTATTACTACTTACAGTAGCATTTTTAATACTAATCCAAGGATTAACGATCCAAATATAATTATTTGTGACGATGCTCATGCTGCGGATGATTATGTAGCGTCTTTATGGACAGTTTCTATTAATAGAAATAACCATAAACAACTGTTTGACCAAATTGTTCGTATTCTTGAGCCAGTAATGCCTGACTATATAGCTTACTATATCAAACATCATGGCATCTCTTACGAAAAAAAACAAGTTGATTTGATCTCAAATATTGCTTGTCATAATAAACATCAGCAAATTATAGAATCTTTGGAGTCATTAATTAAAATTAACGAAAACGATCAAAATTACCGAGACCTAAAATATGCTTGGGGTTTTATCTCATCTCATCTTGATGCTTGTTCGATATATTGTTCATCAGAAAACTTTGAAATTCGTCCAATTATTCCTCCCACGTTAACTCATCAACCATTTTCAAATGCACATCAACGAATATATATGTCAGCAACATTAGGAGAAGATGGGTATCTTGAGCGTGTTTTTGGAGTTAACAAAATACATAAAATCCCTATTCCTGAAGAATGGAATAAAAGGAGTATAGGAAGAAAGTTAATTTTTTTACCAGCAATGTCATCGGGAATTAATCCAAAAGAAGTTGCTGCTATAATGCTTCAAAAAAGAAAGCGTGGACTTATTCTTGTTCCCAACAATACATCTCTTCAAGCATGGTCAAATTTTTTAAAGGATACCCACACTATATTACAGTCAACAGATATTGAAAAAAGTTTAGAGACTTTTACTAAAAGTAACAAGCCTACGGTTCTCATACTTGCTACTCGTTATGATGGAATTGATCTACCTGGTGATGACTGTCGCTTTATAGTCCTAGACGGAATGCCTACTGGTAGTGGATTGCAGGAAAAATTTTTACTGACTCGTCTTGGAGCATCCTCACAATTACGCAATCGTATCCGTACCAGAGTTACACAAGCAATGGGGCGATGCACTCGTGACGAAAACGATTATGCTTTAGTTATACTTCTTGGAGAAGATTTAACGAAGTGGTGCTGTACGTCTATTAATTTACAAGGGATGCACCCAGAGTTACAAGCAGAAATTCAATTTGGGTTAGATAATTCTACAGAGTTGGAAGTCGATAATTTTGTTGAGCTAGGCGAAGATTTTTTTAATAAAACTCCAGATTGGAAAGACGCTGAGGATGAGATTCAAAAACTTCGTGATTCTTCATTGAAAGTATCAGATGATGTAGCTGAAGCTCTTGCAAAATCTATGCCTCATGAAATCAATTATGTTTATCAATCTTGGAATGGTAAACATAAAGAAGCATTCAATGAAGCAACAAAAGTTTTAGATTCTTTAGAGGGGGGGGGACACAACTTAAGCCTTATGTCACTTTTTGGTATCATCAAGCAGCAAATTCTGCTTTTTTAGCATGGAAAGAGTCTGATAAAGAGATCTTTAGAAATTCAGCTATTTCTAATTTAGAAGAAGCATTGAAAACCACTAAAGACAATAACTGGCTAAATAAGCTATTTCCTTATCTAGAGAAGGCAGCAGATGAAAATGATAATCTTCCTTGGAGAGAATGGTTCATGCAAATAAATGATTTATTAACGGAATGGGGGATTATGGGTAGGAAGTACTATCAAAAAGTTGCTACTGTGCAAACAAATATTGAAAATATAGATGCTACACCTTTTGAAGATGGGTTAGAGTCACTTGGTCGAATGCTTGGCGCGAAAACCCATAAATGGAAAAAGAAAGAACAAGGTAAACCTGATGGACTCTGGATATTTGGAAATTGGCACGCCTTTGTATTTGAAGCAAAAACTGAGGAAGGACGCACTGAAGAAACAGCTAATTATGGTATCTCGTTAAATACAGTCACTCAAGCTGGTAGACATGAAACAACTGTCAGAGCAGAAGGACATATTCCTGATTCTGTACCTTGTTCAACTGTTCTGATTTCTCCTAGACAGAAACTTAATGAATCTGCAATAATCCACACTCAAGAAATTAGCTATTGTTCTCATGACGAAATGGTAAAGCTGTTTGATAGGACTGCATCGGTTTTAGAACTCGTTCGTTCTTTTGCTCCCAATAATACAGAGGAAGATATGATGGAATATGCCATAGAGGTTTACAGTAAGCGTAATCTAGGAATGCAAGATATTAAAAATCTACTTCTAAAACAAAAACTAGATAGTCTACCAAAAACTAAAAGCTAGGTAAAATGTAAAGTCAGAATGATTTGATCTGCTTTAGTAACGACTGCAATAAAAGGGGGTCTTCCGTAGTTGGTGTGCTAAATTGGCAGACGGTATTGATCGTTATATTGCACTTGAACATATTGACCCCGATGATTTAAAAATTCGCCGTTGGGGATTGGTTTCTGAGGGAATCACCTGTTGCACTGTCTCACCGCCTCGATAGAATGAAAAGCAAAGAAACATGAATAAACGTAAGGGGTCTTTAATCAGCTATGCGAATGCTACATACAATGCTGCGCGTCGGTGACTTGGATGAGTCACTCAAATTCTACTGTGACGTGCTGGGAATGAAACTATTGCGGAAAAAGGACTATCCCGGCGGGAAATTTACCTTAGCGTTTGTCGGCTATGGCGATGAGTCTGACCATACCGTGTTAGAACTAACCTACAACTGGGGTGTTGACCAATACGAGTTAGGTGATGCCTATGGTCACATTGCGATTGGCGTTGATGATATTTACGGCACCTGTGAGCAAATTAAGGAGCGTGGCGGTAAAGTCGTGCGGGAACCTGGTCCAATGAAACATGGTTCTACTGTCATCGCTTTTGTTCAAGACCCCACGGGTTATAAGATTGAGTTAATCCAATTGGGGACTCAAGGCTCAGCCAAACCTCAAGAAAAAGCTACAGCGGCTAGTCATTAACAATTTAAGTAGAATGGCACGCTCAGATGAGGCTGGTGGGCAATGCCCACCCTACGGTATATCTTTAGCATGTGTAGGGGCGGGTTTCACTACTATCGTTTCTGACCTCACCCAAATGTAACTAAACCCGCCCCGATGTAGAGACGTAGCATGCTACGTCTCTACATTCCCGTGTTCCCTGTTACCTGTTCCCTGTTCCCTACAAATTCCGTGCCAATTGAGTGATAATTTGATCCTCCTTCCCCATAACCCATTGGGCAAAGCGTTGGGCTAAGGGTGGTACAAATACCAGAGGGTTGGTAAATCCAGAGAAAATATAGACACCCTCTACGCCCTGAATTGCTCCCACCACAGGTAAATTATTACCACCAAACGCCACTAAACAGTGATGCCAAGTTCCTGGTAGGCTAGCTAAAGCAGGTAGGACATTCCCCACCTGAGTACGAATGGCAGACTCACTAGCGGCTGAGTTTACCTCTGCAAAAGGTTGAGTCAGAACACGACTAATTTGACCCATCCGTAAACTACCATCTAGAAACTGAATCGCCCCAGCATCTAAAATCGGTGGCACGGATTCGTAAGCCGGTTCATCCCAAAAGGGTTCTACCTCCGCAGCGCTAGCTTGAGCTTCAAGTTGAAAGCGTTGGGTGTTTGCCGGCATGATTAATGTCCGCAATTTCAGGTCAACTGGTGGTGTTTCAATCACTTCCGCGTGGGTGAAGTAGACGCGCACCTGAATCCCGGCGGCGTTGAGCAAGGCGCGGCTGAATCCCCCGGCACAAATAACCGTATTGGCAGCATGATAGGTTTGATTATCCGAGGTTTTCACCCCCTGAACCCTATCCCCTTGGCGCAGAAGTTCCACCACTTGAGCAATCTGCTGTTCACCCCCAGCGCGACAAAAGGCTTGGCGATAGCCTTGGGTGAGGTGTTCCGGATGAATATGACCATGACGAACCGTGAGAACGCCCGCGATCGCATTAGGATTGAGTAGGGGTTCTAACTCACAAGCCTCCTTGACTGAGAGTAATTTTGGCACAATGGCAAAATTTGCATAAGCCGCCGCCATTGTTTCTGGGTTTTGGTTGGCAGAAATGGTCAGGACTAAATCCAATTCCCGAAACTGGGTATCATGGTCTAATTCTGCTGATAAATGACGGTGACGTTCAATTCCCTGGGCGCATAGCACTCTCGTCAGGTCTGATTTCCCTGACCAATAGGCTAAACCGCCATAACTGTACCGAGTTGCGCCTTGAATTGCTGTGTCCGCATCGACCAACAGAACCGTTAAACCCGCCTGGGTAAGTTCATAAGCGAGTGCGGCTCCGGTAATACCCCCACCAACAACAATCCAATCGTAGGTTTTCATGGTTTTTTGCTCATTCTCCACATCTGCCATTGTTATGATTAACCCCTTAGTTAAGGTAATCAGGATTTACGCACAGTCTCCATCTGTAGGTGGGCATTGCCCACCCTACCACTCCCATTTTGATTGGGATTAATGTCTTAGTTGAGGTAATCTCTAACAACCGATGGCTGCATTATTTTTCAGATGTTTGGATGATGGAATAGAACAGCTTGTATAGTAAGACCTCTTGAATTAAATTTATGCTTAGCCGAATCAAAGACCTCGCCCAAGAGCTTGCACCGCGTCTGATTGAAATTCGCCGCCACTTCCATGCTCATCCGGAATTGAGCGGTCAGGAATACCAAACAGCGGCTTATGTCGCGGGTGTGCTGTCGTCCTGTGGCATTGTTGTCCAAGAAGGGATTGGCAAAACTGGCGTGATTGGTGAGTTAGTTGGGGGTACTGATGAACGCCTAGTTGCCATTCGCACGGATATGGATGCGTTACCGATTACCGAAGCCACCGCTCTGGAATTTGCCTCGCGTAAGATGGGGATAATGCACGCCTGTGGTCATGATGTTCACACCACTGTTGGTTTAGGTACGGCGATGGTGTTGTCCGGATTAGGGGAACAATTACCAGGAAATGTGCGCTTCTTGTTTCAACCCGCTGAAGAAATCGCCCAAGGTGCCAACTGGATGGTGCAAGATGGAGCGATGACTGATGTCAGTGCCATTTTTGGGGTTCATGTGTTCCCGTCGATTCCAGGGGGTTCTATTGGTGTCCGTTATGGCGCACTGACGGCGGCGGCGGATGATTTGGAAATCTTTATTATGGGGGAATCGGGTCATGGTGCCCGTCCCCATGAAGCCGTGGATGCGATTTGGATTGCGGCTCAGGTGATTACTACTCTACAGCAAGCGATTAGCCGCACTCAGAATCCTTTACGTCCGATAGTCTTGACAATTGGACAGATTAATGGTGGACGCGCTCCGAATGTAATCGCGGATCAAGTCCATTTAGCCGGAACCGTGCGATCGCTCCACCCCGAAACTCACGCGAATCTGCCAGAATGGATTGAGTCAATTGTGGCAAGTGTCTGCCAGATGTATGGCGCTCGCTGTGAGGTAAATTATCGCCGAGGTGTGCCTTCGGTGCAAAATGACTTAGCTTTGACTCAACTCTTAGAAGCATCTGCCAAAGAAGCCTGGGGAAGTGAGCGAGTGCAAATTTTACCCGAATCCTCGATGGGGGCGGAAGATTTTGCCATGTATCTAGAACATGCTCCCGGTACGATGTTCCGCCTCGGCGTCGGGTTTAAGGATAAACCCAATTATCCCTTACATCACCCCCAATTTGAAGTGAATGAATCGGCGATTATTACGGGTGTGGTTACGCTGGCTTATGCTGTCTACCGATATTGGCAACAGTCTGTTTTGTAGTTAAGGGAGTTTTGAATTTTGACCCTTCACTTCGCGTATGGCATGGTTTGTCGGGGCGGGTTTCACTACTATCGTGTATTATTCACCCAGATGCGACTAAACCCGCCCCAACCCAGTGGAATAATTTATCGGTTGTCGGGGCGGATTTTACTACTATCGTGTATTATTCATCCAGATGCGACTAAACCCGCCCCGACTAAGTGGGAGAATAAGGTTATGACTTTAACTTGTCAACAACTTTTACAAAAACACAATCATGTCTGGCATAAAGCCACCATACATCCATTTCTCGAACAGTGTAAATTAGGCACAATTAAACCCGAACAATTTAACACCTGGCTAGTGCAAGATTATTTATTTGTGCTAGAATTTACCCGCCTGATCGGGCGAGTCTTAGCCGCCGCCCCTACCGCACATTTTGATACTCTATTGAGTGGGGCAAGTGCCATCAAAGATGAACTGGCTTGGTTTCGGGAAAAGGCGATGGAGCGATCATTAAATTTAAATACTCAAAAACAACCCGCCTGTAACCAATACTGTCACTTCATGCAAACGCTTTGGGATATGCCTTATCCCGTCCAAGTTACTGCTTTTTGGGCGATTGAATTGGCATATAATCAGGGCTGGCAATTGCCAGGTCAGATGAGTGAGCCTTACAATGAATTTGCACAACGCTGGGGGAATACCGGATTTACTGAGTATGTCACTTTGTTGGAAAAACAAGCGAATCAGGTATTGCCAGAGGCATCAGAATCGATTCAACAGCAAGCCGAGTCTGCCTTTTTGCAAATCGCTCAATTAGAAGCAGAGTTTTGGCAAATGGCGTTTAATGCTGGAACGGTCGTGCCGAATAATGGAACCCATTCCCCAGTGTTCAATGACCCCTAATCATGATATCACACGCAAGGAAAAAAGTATGACCCGCGCCATTATGGAAACGGAAAAAGGTACAATTCATCTGGATTTATTCGAGAAAGATGCTCCGAATACGGTGAAAAACTTTGTTGATCTCAGTGAAAAAGGATTCTATGACGGATTGAATTTTCATCGCGTTATTCCCAATTTTATGATTCAAGGAGGCTGTCCTATGGGAACGGGCACGGGGGGTCCTGGCTATACGATCAAATGTGAAATTAACCCCAATAAGCATTTAGCTGGGTCATTATCCATGGCACATGCGGGTCGGAATACTGGTGGGAGTCAATTTTTTATTTGCCACTCGCCTCAACCCCATTTAGATGGAGTCCATACTGTTTTTGGCAAGACAGAGGATATGGATGTTGTCAATGCTATTCAAAAAGGCGATAAAATTCTTTCGGTGAAGATTGAACAGTAATTGCCTGCTCATTTAGTTGGAGGGCAAAGCCGATTCAGCAAGGGGTTTGATTGGGTGAATCACGATGACATTTTCATCCTGATCATCCCCACTGTTGTACAGATAGTCAAAGGCGGCGGTATCATTGAGCAGATGCGATCGCAAAAATAAGGCACTCCACCGCGCAATCGTTTCTGTGGCTACATCCTGGTCTATTAAAGGTCTGACGGGATCGCGGACGGGATTATCTTTATTGGTAATCCCATAATGGTTAGCCCCTTTGACAATCACTAAAGCTTTGGGTGGATCTTGAATCTGATTGTAAGTGGCTGTGACTTCAACTAAATCGGCAATTGTGTCTTGACTTCCGGCGATTAAAGCGGTAGGAATCATTTGATTATTAATCGGAGGAAATGAACCTGTTTCGGGGGGATCTTTAAAGTTTGTACCATAGAAAATACCAGCCATTAATTCGGGAGGCTGGGTAAATTTGTCTACGCAAACGTTGGGAGCGCAGATGTTTTGGATAACGGCTAATCCGACAAACCCGCCAAACGAATGTCCGAGTAATCCTAGTTTGTTGGTATTAACCATTCCAGCAATCGGTGAATCCGGATTAGCGTTTTCTTCTTTTATATAAGAAAGAACTTCATTGACTTGCTGCTGTTCGGCAATAAACCCAGTGACGGGTTCTCCGGTTCTGGGATTGGTTACAGTGCGTTCATGATTGGGGACAACCACGACAAATCCATAACTGGCGACGGTACTGGCGAAGTTGGAGTAATCGGCTTTATCTACTAATGCTCCTTGTAACAGTAGGGCGATAGGAAATTGATTGGTGTTGGTGTTAGAATTTGAGGGAATCGGGAAATAGATATCGGCGGGAGCACCATTGGTCGTAATAGTTGTTTGATAGGTATTGACTGTATCGAATAAAGGTTCGGCGCTAAAGGTTGCCCCGGTTGGTTCTCCTGGTGCTAAAGCAATCAATAATGTCCCGACTAGGGTCAAGGATGATCGTTTGTTCGTGGATAAAGAACTCATTGTCTGTGAGATTTTCGGATTATTTTAAGACTGTCGGAAAAATTGAGTCCATTGTCAAGTGTTTCTGATAGCTTTAAATCGGGCGCACGGGGCGTTTAAATCGGGCGCACGTCGGTGCGCCCCTACGGTGAAACGCTTAAATAATTTAAATAGGCATTAGGTTTAACCTAATGCCTTATTAGTCGATAGATAATCGTCAGAGGAACTCTAGCCTAATACAGCTAACAGGTTAACCCACTGTCACTTGAGTCGTATCAACAGCTTTTGCGCCATTGACCCCTCTGGCAACCTTCACCATTTTGTCCAAAATCGCCTGATCAGGAACCTTACCCTTCAAAACCACAGTGGTACTCGTTTGTGCTACTTGACGCTCCCATCGCTAAAAGCGAGGGATTCTCAGTTCAATGAGTGAACTTACCCAAACTAAGTTTCCTTACTTTGAGCAGAGGTTCTTCTCTCCCTGAGCGTTAATTTCTGTTCGCCCAACAGTATTTTTAGTGCTAGA
>NZ_JAVJZI010000161.1:0-28699 GCF_040223135.1 Coleofasciculus sp. G3-WIS-01 | reverse complement strand
TAAACCCGCCCCTACAATTGTGCCTAACCCCGCCCCTACAATTGTGCCTAAACCCGCCCCTACAATTGTGCCTAAACCCGCCCCTACAATTGTGCCTAAACCCGCCCCTACAATTGTGCCTAAACCCGCCCCTACAATTGTGCCTAAACCCGCCCCTACAATTGTTACATTTGGCAATAAATTTTGGGGTTCAATAAATCAGGGCGCACGGAGCGTGCGCCCCCACGGTTGTCAAGATGTTTCGTAACTATCCACGATGAATTGAAAAATACCCAGCAGTTTTTTCAGTTCATTGATGTAATATCGCTGGTTATCCACAAAAACACAATTGCCCTCTAGCTTCAAAAATTGCCAATCTTCTCCCGTAGTCACACAGCCGTAAATCCCAGAAATTGAGTTGTCTTCTAACTCATTAAAGCGTTGCGCTCCCAACATTTGAGCAATGCACTGACCTAAACCTCCTTTAATATCGCTTTTTTTCGCTTCTACCAACGAGACAATCGGAGCCTGCATCGTCATAGAAACAGGACTTTTAGCCAAGATAAAATCACATTCTCCTTTCAACCCTTGCTCATCGTCTACATCGAGCTTTTCGCCAGAATAGATGGATAGTTTATTCGGATTTCGTCGTTCTAGCTCAATTAAAATGGGGGCAATAATAAATTCTGAGCGGGCTTTTTCACTGGAGGAAGACAGGGCTAATTTAAGACTGTAGCTAAGGGTTTCCTGTAGCCAGTCACTTGGTTCTAAGCTGGCAACATCACTGAAAAGTGGAACAGATTGTTCTGTTAGTCTAAATAGTTTTTTGACCTGATTCAATGAAAAATCGCTGTATGCCATAGCAGCCGTTCATAACTAGACTAGGATTGTTTAACGACTACCTCACGGTTACTTCTGGTATATTATCGGTGCTGCCACATCTTAGTTACACTCCAGTTACATCGAACTGAGATTTCCCATGAATTATTCCTTGTGTCACGGTGATCTGGGATAAGTTTTACGACTTTTCCCAAATGTTTGCCCTCATTCCTCGGCGCGAGAGGTGATTGCTTCATACCAGTCAGTGATGGGTATCTCAGTCGGTGCCGTTAGCTCATCAAATACCCGACGGCAAAGTTCTAAAAAGGAAGGGTAGCATTGCCGACGCCAATTAGCCGCCAGTTGCCTGAGAGACGCTTGTCGCAAATTTCCCAGAGCATATTGGCGAGCAAATCCATGTTGAATTGGCACAACTGTACCATCAGCCTCAATAATCAGTGGCGACAAAATATCAGCAAATAAGCCCTCCGTATTTTCAAGTAAAGACGTATCTGCAAAAACCATACCAGGATATGCCCGCAACACATCTCGGTGGGCAAGATCAACTTGCACATACAGACGATCTCCAAAGGCTTTTTGCAGGCGCATCCCTTGCAGATAGGCATAGGCGGATTGGTTCTCGTTTGCTCTTACTCCCGCTAAACGCTCCTTGGCACGTCCAACTTCTCCAAGGGGATGAATCTGCAATAATTTCGCTCCTTGTTCAATGGCGAAATTGGCTACCCAGTCTAAGTCCTGAAGATTGTACCGTGTTAGAGTAAAAATAAATCCGAAAGGAATGCCCGATTGTCGAAGCCCTTCAAGTCTTGATGTCATTATCTCAAAAGCTTGTTCTAAAGAGCGCATTCGGTTATGGAATGCAGGTACACCGTCAAGACTAATTGCTAGTAAATCCACCCGGTTACTTAGCTTTTCCAGGTGTTTCTCATCTAGGAGCATCCCATTTGAGGTAACGGTTGTTACCATACCACATTGATGAGCCTGTTCCAGCAGCTTGTCGAGTGGTTTGTACAAAAGGGGTTCTCCACCTGAAATGTTAGCAACTGTATAGCCTTCTGCACTAGCGTCGGCTATTGCCTGTTGGAGAAGTACCTCATCCAGTTCCTCCTGTTCTTGAGGGCTAGAAGAGGAGTAGCAATGAAGACATTGTAGATTACATCTTCGAGTTGGGTGGATCTGTAAAATTCGCTGACACTCTCCAGTCGGTGCCATAAAATCACGCTACTCCAAGTCCTAAAAATTTACTAAAATGTTTAGGGAGCGCACTCCCTATAACACTGCCTTTTTCCTGAGTCAGTCTTCAGGTAGGCAATCCCCACCTGACCGAAAAATGCGACGTTGTTTTGAGACGACTTTTTGACGGATCAAAAATTACGTATATTCGGCATTAAAACAGGATTAGGTGATCCATATGGGAATCCTGGGAAGTGCTTACTTAGAAAGGGACCCGTTATACTTGGTTGAGGATGAAGCTTACCCAGCAAAGTAGGAAGTGATCCCCCTTTCAACTCTTCTAGTTCTTCAGGGGTAAGTTCTACAAACAATTCTTTATCTTTAAATTCTTCCATTTTTCTTTAACCTCTACAATTAATTTTACTTATTGCATATATTACCACTAGAATCTTTAAACGTCAAATGATGCGTGGTACGCCATAACTATATAGATATATCGTTTGTTTAAGTCGGTCGTTAAATAGCTATTCTTCGCCTCATCTAGATTCCACTAGACTTATGCTCCCCATTCGGCACTTCAACTTGAAGCTTGTTTTTTCGTACCATGAAATCGGGGTAAACACAAGTATTTATACCTAGTTCAATCATTCAAAAATTCAAAAGAACATTTATCGGGTTAGGATTGTTGTGGAAAATAATGCTGGCTCGGCAAAAGTCAATAACGATACAATAAGGTTTTGCCTTCTTAGCGGTGAAAAAATATCAGAGTGTTCTCCAACACAGCGAAGAAGACTGCGGTGCTGCTTGTCTGGCGACGATTACCAAACACCACGGGCGTACCTTTACCATTAGTCGTATCCGAGAAGCTGTTGGTACGGGACAACAGGGAACCACTTTATTAGGACTTAAACGAGGCGCAGAAGCCCTGGGATTTAATGCCCGTTCCGTCAAAGCCACCCCAGAAATCCTCGACAAATTAGATCAAGCCCCCTTACCCGCCGTCATTCACTGGAAAGGCTATCACTGGGTCGTATTATATGGACAACGGGGCAAAAAATACATCATCGCTGATCCCGGTGTAGGTATCCGTTATCTGTCCAAATCCGAACTCGCCCAAGGTTGGTTTAATGGGGTAATGCTTTTACTCCAACCTGATGCGAGTCGCTTTTTTAGCCAACCGGATGATAGCGATAAACCCAGTGGCTTTATCCGCTTCTTCAAGCGCGTCTTACCCTATCAAGGCATTCTCGGTGAAGCCTTATTAATTAACCTAGTTCTCGGTTTACTTTCCCTAGCTTACCCCTTCTTCATTCAAATTCTCACCGATGAGGTGTTGGTACAGGGGGATACCCAATTGCTAACGGGTGTAGTCGTTGCGGTGATGGTGATGAACCTGGTGCAAAGCAGCCTACAACTCGTACAATCGAATCTAATTGCCCACTTTGCCCAACGCTTAGAATTAGGACTTGTCCTGGAATTCGGACGGCAAATTCTGCGCCTTCCCTTAAGTTACTACGAATCCCGCCGCAGTGGCGAAATCGTCAGCCGTCTCCGCGATATCCGCGAAATTAACCAACTGGTTTCCCAAGCCATTATCAGCCTCCCCAGTGAATTTTTTATTGCCCTGGTTTCCTTGGGGTTTATGCTGTTCTATAGCTGGGAACTCACGATTGCGGCGGCGGTAATTGCTGTTTTAATGACCCTTTCCACCATTATTTTCCTCCCTACTCTGCAACAGAAAACTCGCCGCCTTTTAGTCACCGATGCCGAAAACCAAGGGGTTTTAGTCGAAACCTTTAAAGGCGCACTCACCCTAAAAACTACCAACGCCGCCCCCCAAGCCTGGGAGGAATTTCAAAGTCGATTTGGTCGCCTTGCTAATATTACATTCCGCACGATTCAAATTGCCATTTATAATAATGTATTCTCTGGATTAGTCTCCAGCATCGGTAGTATTGCCTTACTCTGGTTTGGTAGCCGCCTAGTCATTGGAGACGAATTAACCATCGGTCAATTGCTGGCATTTAACAGCATGAATGGTAATTTTACCAGCTTCATCAAAACCACAATTACCTTTGTGGATGAATTCACCCGTGCCCAAACCGCGACAGAACGATTAACTGAAGTCATCGACGCCACTCCAGAAACTCCAGATGACAGCAAAAAACCCTTTGCCAAAATTCCCGACGCGGCGGATATTATCTGCACCAATCTTAACTTTCATCATACCGGACGAGTGAACCTACTCACCGATTTTTCTCTCACCATTCCCGGCGGGAAAGTTACCGCATTAATCGGTAAATCCGGCTGTGGTAAAAGCACTTTAGCCAAACTCATCGCCAGCCTCTATTCACTGCAATCGGGCAATATTCGCATTGGCATTTATAATCTCCAGGATCTCTCCTTGGACTGTTTACGACAGCAGGTTATCCTGGTTCCCCAAGAACCCCATTTCTGGAGTCGTTCCATTTTAGAAAATTTTCTATTCAGCTATCCCAACGCCACGTTTGAGCAAATTGTCACCGCCTGTCAAATTGCCAATGCTGATGAATTTATTAATCAACTTCCCGATAAGTATCAAACGGTTTTAGGCGAATTCGGTGCGAATATTTCTGGGGGACAACGACAGCGATTAGCCATAGCCAGGGCAATTGTTACTGAGCCCCCGATACTTATTTTAGATGAATCAACAGGTGCTCTCGACCCCGTAGGCGAAGCAGAAGTTCTAGACAAATTACTCTTTCATCGCCAAGGTAAAACCACAATTATGATTAGTCATCGCCCTCGCGTAATTAACCGCGCCGATTGGATTGTACTCCTAGAGAATGGACAACTAAAATTAACGGGAACTCCCGATGAATTACGCCGCTTTGAAGGAACTCATCTAGACTTCATCAACCCTTAAGTTCGTAGTTGCGCTGTCTTCGCCATCAACTGACGTGGCACGCCTAAAATAGGGTCTGCTGAATAAGTATTGTGGTGGGGGTAGGAAGCAGGGTAAGCAGGGGGCGCAGGGGGAGCAGGGGGAGCAGGGGTACATTTTTCCTGATAGCGGTGCAAGGGTATGAAAGGGTTTTACCCTCCCTCCTTGAAGAGGAGCCAATATCAATACTACTCAAAGCATTGATAGTTAAGGGTTTTGGACTTGTGCAGCAAGCCCTAAAATAGAGAAAACTAGGCGACTAGAAGTCACAGCTACACAAACAAAGTCCACCTTCGTGGACTTATTCTACTGGATTTTGTATTACCTGTCATCTGTTCCTGAGACAGCCGCTGAATTTCCAGTTTCTTTGCTAATATACTGTAAAATTCGCTCAAAGTCACGGCGAATTTCAGCTAATTGTTTCACCTCTTTATTTGCACCTGCGATCGCGTCTATTTCTTGCTGCCGTTTTACGCTAATTTTTTGCTCAAGTTGGCGATAGGTTTGTTTCTCTACTTCCCACAGTTGAACATTAATTTGATTTGCCAAATGTTTAGCAATTGTCTCAAATTGAGTTGTAATATAACGGATAATATCGCTCATTTGCTTTTCCATCTGTGCGGCGGATTCCCGACTATCTGATTCAGCTTTTTCGGAGAAAAGGATTGTCGCTGAACTCAAGAAATGGGAGATATGAACAATCGGAGTCATTGCTTCTACCGTCTGCCAAGGTTTGACTTGAAACTCGGCTAAATTCTGGGGAGAGTTTTCTGATATCATCTTAACGGTATCCCTAAAATTTTTCAGCCAATACAGTTGAGGCTGGATGCGTTGTGCCTTTTTATAATTATCTAAATTTTCACTATTCTGTTGAATATTTTTCCAGGATTCTAGCAAAATTTTCACTAAGTTTCCTTTCAAGATTGTACCGACATGCTGGTGCAGAGATATCATCGCCTGCTTCAGGGTATTAGCTATCTTTTGTCCCGCTTGTGCATAATGGTTTTGGATATTCAGTTCCGTTCGCTGAGTCAATTGTTCAAAGTTAAGTTGGCTACCCAAGGCTAATTGTAGGATATCCCCTTCTTGAATAATCGCAGCAGATAGACGCAGAATTATCCCCTGAATCTTGGTACGCAGGCGATCGCGTTCTTGGTGTAGAATACGATTTAGGCGGGTAAGAATTTCTAAGAATACGGAGTCTTGGGGGGTGGTACGACTGATGTGGAATTGCGCGTCATCCACACAGCTTAAGGCGATGCGAATGGGTGTATCAAATCGGCTCAAATACCCTCGCTGTTGGACAAAAGTATTCAATGTCTCAATTAAGGTGGAAAAACGACTCACGTCTATCAGAAACTTATCCCCTGTATCGATTCCTTCACAGTAGTCTTTTGCATCAATAAAACAGATGGAAAATTCATCAAGATTATCGGGATGTAAGGCTTCCGCCAAACTACAACGATAGTTAGCCATTTTTTCACTATCATCACCCGCCTCATCAGACATTTTATTAATCACCAGCATCATTTTCCAGCGATAGCCTTGATGGTAAGCTAACTGCTTAAAATTTTCCACCGTTATGGCGTCAAATAGCATTGAGGTAAGACAGAAAACCAACAAATCTGCCTTCGCGATCGCGCCATAAGTTATTTCATCATGATCCTGCCTTTCTGTAAAGAGTCCAGGGGTATCGATAAGTTCTATTCCCTGCCAATTATAATGGGTGATCTGATCCGTTGTGATATCTGAATGAATGGCAATATCCCGTCGCCCTGTTAAAGCTGAAATGAGGGTAGATTTTCCCGCCCCATATTGTCCCACCACCACAACACTCAGCATTCCTTGATCGCGATAGGTATTAAGTTCATGGCGTAGTTTTTGCCGAATTTCAGTTAGAGGCGTTTGATTTATTTTTGCCAGATATTTGTCAAATTTGATACAGGCTGTCGTTAACTTAGACGCGACAACCGCCGATTTAAATTGAGGATAATTTTGATTCATGGAAAAGTGATTGGGGGTTGGGGGTTGGGCGAAGCATTCGCGTTGGGATTTTGGTAGAAAACCGATGTATCTGGGCGCGAATGCTTCGGGGGTTGGGCGAAGCATTCGCGTTGGGGTTTTGGTAGAAAACCGATGTATCTGGGCGCGAATGCTTCGGGGGTTGGGCGAAGCATTCGCGTTGGGATTTTGGTAGAAAACCGATGTATCTGGGCGCGAATGCTTCGCCCCTACTAAAGGCGATGCATAGACACATCTTCTTGCAGAATTCGATTAATTTCTTGACTGTCTAGATAAGATTGGACTTTAAATTTGGTTTGAATATTAATCTGTTTGCCAAACTCCCGTTTTACTTGCGTAATTGTTTTGTTAATTCCGGCTTCAGTTAAGGTTTCATAGTTTCCTTGACACCAATCAACAATCCGCTTACCATAGGCGACATTAAGCCGATTAATCGTATCATTGAGTTTTTGCTGAGGCTGATGAAACTGCTTGGATATTAGCTCAAACTCTTGAATCAGTCCCTCAATATACTGCATAAGTTTACCTGCTACATGGCGATAATAGCCGCGAAAATTATCAGCCGCTTGTTCGGTGATCTGGCGCTGACTCTCGCGAATTTGAGGAACTAATAATTTAGACAACCTTTGAACGGCAAAATTGCTTTTTTGTTCGCGAGTTGTAAAAACGCCCAAAATGCTATTCAGCACAACTGCTCCCATCATCACTGTTTTGTTCACCGGAGGACTAAAATGAGTAACGACAGTTTGGGAGAGTCTCAGGAAACTACCGCCAATTTGTGCCGCATTATCGCTGTACAGATCAGAAATACTGGGGAAAAATCGGAAATTATCCCCACCCATCTGAGCTATTAATTGTAAATCCGTTCCCAGTTCGGATAAGGCAATTTCTACATCCCGGTTAAAGTTTTGCACCGTTGTTTGATAGGCGTGTTGCAGGCGATCATCAATTTGCAGGGCTTGCAGTTTATAGTCCCAATTTTGTCTTAAGCTTTCCTGATTAAAATTCCAATTGGATTCAGCAAAATCGGGTAAACTCGTGAAAATATCTTGAAAAATGCTGGCAATTTGATACTGGAGGAATTCCAGATGATCCTTCCCCGCTTGTTTAATTTTCGCCTGTAAGGTTTCCCGTTGACGGGTGAGGGTAGTACTCAATTGTTGATAGCTTTGACTTTTCTGACTCATCCAGTGGTAGGGGCGTTCAATCGCACCCACAGTGGAACCTAGAAGCGTTTGCGATCGCCGAATTGCGCCATGCTTAACTAGGGATTCGCGGATGGAGTCTAAAAAGTCCTGGATGCGACTAGCTTTGAGCAGTTTTTCCCGATTGGTTTGGTGTTCGGGTTCCCTTGCCATTTGCGCCGCTAGCAGCATGACGGGGATAATATCAAAGTAGTCGTTGGCATAATGATTTTGGGCATAGCGATGGATGCGATCAATATGTCCAGCAATCCCACTACTTCCTTCTAGGGTAAAGAGTTTATCAGGATTTTTTAAGAAGTAATCTAAGCGACGCGGATCACGTAGGTTATATTTAAGGTTGAGCAGAATAAGTAAGGGTTTTGCTTTGGCTTTTAATTGCTGCAAGAATTGGAACTCGGTTTCTTGGATGCTGTCATTGGTGACGATATAACAAATCAGATCCGATTCCTCAATCACACTGGCGACAATTTCTTCTTCGGTTTTCCCCCCCGGTGCGCCAATTCCTGGGGTATCGATAATGCGAATATTCTTCCAATCATACACTCGATTAAAGCGAGTCGTGCGCTGTCCTCCACTACCAATCGCTTCCCAGCCTTCACCAATAATAATCGCATGGAGGGTACTTTTGCCGACTTTGGTTTTCCCCATACAGGCAAGACTAAAATGGTGCAGGGCGCGTTGTTTTGCCCACAGGGATTCGCGTACAGAGTTTAATTCTTGCCCAATCTCGGTGGCTAAGGTGTTTTTGGTTTGATTTAAGTGATTGATCAGTTCTTTCGTGGTTGGGTTCGTTGGCTGCTTGTTAATGGTTTGCTGAAGGTTTTCGAGGGTGAGTTGTAGGGTTTGATTTAAGCTGATTAACGTGGATTCAGTATCCGTGAGTGCGGTTTCAGTGAAGCGATAATCTTCCCCAGCGATAATGCTATTGCGTTGTACCGCTTCTTCGTAATCGGGTCCAGCTAAGAGGATTTGCCGTTGCAATTGGACAATGCGGCGTCCCAGAGTTTCGGGGGCGAAGGTGGCGAGTTTGGCGATTAAGGTGCGGGATAAGATAGACTCTGCACCCATGAGTAAAATCGCGCTGAGTGAGAGTTTTTCGGTGTGAGAATCCCTGTCTTTTTGCCGATTGGCTTGCAGGGTTTGGGCTTGAGTTAGCATCTGTTCCACCTCTGTCGCATCCCAGCGCCAAATTTGCGCCACCTGTGCAATCATTTGCCGTTCGAGAGGGGAAAAGAGTCCATCTACATAAGCCAGCGCCAGGAGTTGCTGCATGGCTTCCCGTTGCTGTTCCTCTGGGATTTGCTGGGCTATTTCCTCTAACGGGAGGAGGGTTTTCTCTTGGGTGAGAATTTTCTCCATTTCTGAGATTGTCTGTTTTCCCACCTGAGTTTGATCTGCCAATTCATGCAAGAGTTTCGACTCTTCCCGATGAATTTGGCGATCGGCGCAGACGAGATGGGTGAGTAGGAGGAAGGGGTAGTCGAGGGATTCGCTAGCCATGAGAGTGGTGTTGGGTAGGGTTACCTGGGGGTAAATGCCAAAGGTTAGGGATACCATGATAAAGGAAAGCACAATAGGTTCTTCTATACAGTTCCCAGGGAAAGCGATCGCTTTCCCGGATGCTTTGGCTGTAAACACCCAGGGGAAAGATGAGGGAGATGGGGAAGATGGGGAGAAGGTTAAACGTGAAAACGCCCCGGAATTGAGCTAAGCCGATTAATTTGATGGAATTACAAGTATTTGTAGTGGACTGACACAGCTAAAATTGTGGGATAGATTTGACGATTAAATCGGGCGCACACCGTGCGCCCCTACAATTCTAATCCACCAAATAAGGTGTGCCACGCCGCCATCGTGGGTTAGGCGGGAAATAAATTATGGCACGTAGCCGTTAAATGAACTATCCGCCGTAACCCACCCAATTGAGAAAAGGGCGGTTATTGGTTTGGGTTATTACAAAAGCCTTGCTAGCTATCATTGAGTTAGCCACACAAGGACGGTAAATTGCCAAACAATAGAGACGTTCTGGTAGAACGTCTCTACGAAAGTCGCGATCGCGTCAACTTCTTTAACCCACAAACACTTGACCATCTTTTGAATACAGTAAGCCCCCCTTTTGAAGGGGGGTTTGGGGGGATCTGTCTTCAATACACGCTTAAGAGTACGAGGAGTATGGCGTCAACTTCTTTAATTCACAAACACTTGACCATCTTCTTGAATTCTCAGTACCCCTTGGTTACTGTTTAAGGTTGTTTCTTCTTCAAAAGTAACCTCCAACTGTCCAGTTTCACCATTAGCAGAAACAGGCATCATCTGAAGTAAACCATCATCCTGACGAACGGCGGTTATCGTAATCGGCGTGGGCAAGTTTTGCAGAATAACTTCTTCTCCACCTGACATATATCGACGATCAGTATGCCCGATGGCTTGATAAGAAACAACAGCATTGGTGTTATTTTTCAGCCGCACATCAACAGTACCATTTGTGGGTTGGATTCGGGCAACTGGCTCACTACGTACCTCAGGTAGAGGGGGTTGAATCAAATTTCCTGAAGGAGAGGTAACAGGAGTCCTTTGTCTATTAGGAGTGAATTGACCCCCCTGACCCCTCTGTGGTGCCGCATTCTGCGGACATCCCTGGGGAACCATGCGTGTGCTATTGAAGGGTTCTTCGTAGTAAATCCCAGGACAAGGATTAACTTTATCTAAAGTGAAAAAACCTTGGGCTGATGCTTCTTGAATGGTTGCTGGCAGACTTATCAGTACGCCGCTAAAGATCGCTCCTAATAGTCCAGTTTTTTTTAGGTTACTCTGATGATATTTATTCATAAAACCTCTTTTGAAATTATCTATGAACGATAGTTTTTAAGCCAAAACTAAGATTACCTTTTTGAATTATCAGGCAATCAGGCAAGGATTTTTCCTAATCAGCAACAGCCTATATACAAATACTGTTAGATCAAGAACCTATTGCCTTTAATTCATTCAGGTTGTCCACTTAACAATTTAACCGCTTCTACTGACCGCCTCATCTGCCTGAGGAAAGGCTTGACCTTCTATCGAAAGTATGAGTTGGCTAATAGGCAGGGGAAAATAAACCGATTGAACAATAGGATAGGTAAAAAATATTACCTATATTTTAGAGACTCACTTAAACCGAACGGTGGGGATACGTCCAGTTCCATGTTTAAAAAATGGGTGCTTTTATTTAAATTTTATTCCTATCCATTTACTTATATAGATAGATGTATAATTTCCATCAATTAGATAAAATTTAACTGTGCGAGTTGAATTTGGAAAATCAATGAAAAGTTTATATAAATTTATCGGATTGACAACCCCCGCGTGGATAGCATTGGGTACAGCGTCGGCTGTGGCGACAACAACACCATCTCCAAAAAGCCAACCCTCGACTTCAGCAGGAACGTCTATAGAAAATGAGACTATTGATCAATTAGCACAAGTCTCAAACAACTGTCGCCAAGTGGCAGCCATCGGAGGGGGTTTGTATGTCCGAGAAAGACCAACGGTTTATAGTGAGTCTGTCGCAGTATTGTCTGATGGACAAACAGTAATGATTGAGAATGGTGGCACCAAGTATTGGGTACCGATTTCCGCCCCTGTTTCAGGTTATGCATTTAGGGGTTTTCTCACGTCTTGTTAATCTAACCTAAACTACCAAATCCGGGGAACGCTACCCTCGTTATACCTAGTCCGCGCAGGCGGACTTTGTTTGTGTAGCAGCGATTTCAATCGCCTCTTGCATGGGGTGATAAAGGCGGATTTTGTATAACCTCTCTTTTGACGTTTGACTGGGCTCTCGCATTCGCGATGATAATTTAGCAGTAGAACCGCACAATATGGGCGCGAATGCGAGAGCCCCTACTCGGCAAAAATATCTAATTGCTGTACCGATGTATCTGGCGTACTGGTTTGATTATCCTTGGCTTTCTTCCCAATACCTTTCCGCAATCCCATGGCAATTTTACTATGCTTTTCAATTTGCCCCATCACCTGCCTTGCCCGTTGAATCACAGCAGGGGGTAAACCCGCCAGACGCCCCGCTTCAATCCCATAAGACTTATCCGCCCCGCCCGGTTGAACTTGGTGTAAAAAGATAATTTCATCGGGTAATTCTTTTACCGTTACCTGATAATTGGCAACATTTTCTAAAATAGATGCTAGTTCGTTCAATTCATGGTAATGGGTAGCGAAAATAGTGCGTGCCTGAATTTGCAAGGATAGATATTCCGCCACAGCCCAAGCAATGGATAACCCATCAAATGTGGCTGTTCCTCTGCCAATTTCATCTAATAGAACCAGGGACTTATTGGTGGCATGATTGAGAATATTCGCCGTTTCATTCATCTCCACCATAAAGGTGGATTGACCCGTGGCTAAATCATCAACCGCCCCCACACGAGTAAAAATGCGATCGCAGATTCCCAATGTCGCCGATGTCGCCGGGACAAAACTCCCCGTCTGCGCCATAATTTGAATTAATCCCACTTGGCGTAAATAGCAACTTTTGCCACTGGCATTGGGTCCTGTGAGGATAATTAAATCGGGATGTTGATGATTTCCTGTCTCCGTCTTTTCTTCAGCAGATGACGGGGATTCTTGCCATCCCAAATAGGCTGAATTAGGCACAAAAAACCCCGGTGGGAGAGACTTTTCTACCACAGGATGGCGTCCATCGATAATCCTAATCTCTCGCCCCTCTACCATTGTAGGACGGCAATATCCCTGACGTACAGCCACCTCAGCTAAACCACACAAAACATCAATCGCCGCCACTGCACGAGATAGGTTGCGAATTAACTGGGCATAGTTTCCCACTTGGGTACGTAATCCGACAAAAATCTCGTATTCTAAGCGGTTTAAATCATCCCGTGCGGTGAGAATCCGGGTTTCTCGTTCTTTTAAGTCAGGGGTAATGTAGCGTTCTTCGTTGGTGAGGGTTTGCTTGCGGATATACTCCTGGGGAACTTGGTCGGCTTTAGAGCGAGAGATACTGATGTAATAGCCGAAGGTTTTGTTATATCCTACTTTTAGATTAGCAATGCCCGTGCGATCGCGTTCGGTGACTTCTAGGTTAGCAATCCATTGCTGATCCTCCTCCGCCATGCGACGCATCTCATCCAGTTGGTCATTCACCCCGGAACGAATCAAATTGCCTTCCTTTATCTGTAACGGCGGCGATTCCACCAGATGGGCGCAAATCGTTTGTCCCAACTGTTCTAATTCTGGGGGAACTTTTTGCAATGCCCTTAC
Organism: Coleofasciculus sp. G3-WIS-01; assembly: GCF_040223135.1. Classification (NCBI taxonomy): domain Bacteria; kingdom Bacillati; phylum Cyanobacteriota; class Cyanophyceae; order Coleofasciculales; family Coleofasciculaceae; genus Coleofasciculus; species Coleofasciculus sp. G3-WIS-01. Next base: position 15,283 of record NZ_JAVJZI010000161.1, on the reverse strand, counting down.
ATAAGGGGAACCCCCATAAGCCGCCAGTTCTGCCAAGTCCGGTAATTTTAAGAGGGAATCCGCTAACGCCACCAAGTCCCGTGCATTTGCTGTTCCTGAACTTGCTCGTCCCGTTAACCGATCTAAATCATAAATTCCCCGTAATAACTGGCGTAAATCTCCCCGCAGTCCGGTATTTTCCACCAACTCCTGAATCGTATCCTGTCGCGCCCGAATTCCTTTAATATCTAATAACGGTTGCAATAACCAACGCCGTAATGCCCGTCCTCCCATGGAGGTACTGGTTTGATCTAATGCCCAGAGAAGGGAACCATGAAACGTATTATCCCGCACCGTTGCTGTAATTTCTAAATTGCGGCGGCTTTGGTGATCTAATATTAGATAATCGGCTAAGGTATAGGTGCGTAAATGTTGCAGGGCGACATAATTTTCTTTTTGAGTTTCTTCTAAATATTCCAGCAATCCTCCCGCCGCCCGCACTCCCAGAGGCAGATGTTCACAACCCATCCCTTCTAGCGATCGCACTTTAAATCGTTCCAAGAGTCTTTGTCTAGCTTCTGAGGGGCTGAAGGGGGTTTGGGAACGCAGGGTGTAGCAAAAGGAGTTCGGTAACCAATCGGGTAAAGACTCCGATTTTTCCCCTGGGCGCAGCATACTACCCAAATCCGGGGCGTTGGTGGGAATTAGGACTTCTGAAGGGTGCAAGCGCAACAGTTCCTGTACCAGTAACTCTAAATCTGTGGCTTGGGTAGTGAAAAATTCCCCCGTCGAAATATCAGCATAGGCTAATCCCCAATGATTCCCCGCCATCACCACCGCCGCCAGGAAGTTATTGCGTTTAGCATTTAGCATCCCCGCTTCGGTTAATGTACCAGGGGTGAGAATACGAGTTACTTCTCGTTTCACCTGACGCCCTTCTTTGGCGGCGATGGATGCATCTTCTACCTGATCACAAATAACAATGGCATAACCTTTTTCCACTAACTGAGTGGCGTGGCGTTCAATGGAGTGATGGGGTACACCAGTCATCGGAACTCGTCCCACACCCTTCCCCGCCTCTTTACTGGTGAGAACTAATTCCAATTCTTCGGCTATCCGTCGTGCATCTTGGAAGAAGGTTTCATAGAAGTCACCAACTCGATACAGCAGTACCGCATTCGGATACTGGTCTTTGAGTTCAGCAAAATGCTGCATCATCGGCGTTAGCTGTTGGCGGTCTACCGTCCGATGATCCGCATTCTCAGACGCCACCAGCTTCGCCTTATCGGTAGCGCGAATGGGAGTAGCACCGTTGGATTCGGGAGTAGATGCGTTGGGATGTCCGCTCATGAACAGTCTTTGATATGCCGACAACAATCATGACTTTACCGCAATCCGGGCAGGATTGGCATTAAAGGTTTGTGAGGATTATCTGGGAGTTGGTGCGATCGCGTCGTCCTTCGTCGTTCGTAGTAAGGGCTTTAGCCTGTAACAAGTTAGGGCGAAGAGAATTCACGTCACTCGACCAATTCGTTCGCGTCTGCCGACTTAGACTGGATGATAAACGTTAATAGTTGTAGTCAGGGCGGGTTTATTGAATTGAGAAGTTTATCGCCACAAGATAACAGTCAAACCCGCCCCTACAAGTTAACTCATATTTGGGTTAAATTGTCAAATTCAGAGGAAATAAAACCAACAGGCAAGTTGTGCGATCGCCTGAACCCTCTCCGCTAAGGTTATAGGATAAGCTAGACCTTAGAGCCACTCAATCCGTAGAATCTTAGATCATGAACCCTCCCACCTTGCACCAGATTGAAAAAATGGTCAGTTGCTTATCGGATGAAGAGCAACTGTGGTTAATGGAAAGAATTATTCACAATTTGAGACTATCTCGCACCCTTAACCATCGTGACAGCCAGGAGAAAACGATTGAACCGCAACTGGTAATGATGGCAAATGACCCAGGGATTCAGGGCGAACTCAAGGCAATTGAGCAGGAATTTGCCGTAACTGAAATGGATGGATTAACTGAATCGTGAGCTGGTCTGAAAGGCTTCATAGATAGGCTATAGGCGGACATATTTTCCCATTGTAAAAAGTATACCAGAAAATTGTGCGATCGCACTTCACCGTCATCCTCACTTTCACGGTATGTGGCGCAACGTGAATGTTGATTGTGTAGGGGCGGGTTTCACTACTATCTTTTCGGTGACACCCGGATGTTACTAAACCCGCCCCGACTCAGGTTTCTCGACTTCCCATGAAAAGTCAGACCGTCATCGGGGTAGGATTAGTATTAAACGGTTGTGGCAAAATTTTAACCTGTGATTCTTGCTATACCTAGGTTTTAAGATTATCACTGGTCAGCACTAAAATAGGATGACGATATCTTTGAAGGAGAGAAAGGAAATGGATAAAACGGCTGTCATTGCGCTAACGATTAGTACATGGATATTAGGATGGGAGGTGGCTCAAGCGGCTAACCCTAGCTTGGGGAGTTCTTTTCAAGAGTGGTGTCTGAACAAAACCAGTTTGTCAGCTGAGGCAAGGAAAACAGTGGAAGCGTTGTTAGAAGAAGCTGGTACAACAGATGTCAGTTCTCTATCTGGACTTACCAATCTGAGTGGGCTTTATCTCGACAATAACCAAATAACAGATGTCAGTTCTCTATCTGCACTTACCAATCTGACTGAGCTTGACCTCGGCTCTAACCAAATAACAGATGTCAGTTCTCTATCTGCACTTACCAATCTGAGGAGGCTTTACCTCAGCAGTAACCAAATAACAGATGTCAGTCTATCTGGACTTACCAATCTGATTGTGCTTAACCTCGACAATAACCAAATAAAAGATGTCAGTTCTCTATCTGGACTTACCAATCTGAGGAGGCTTGACCTCAACAATAACCAAATAACAGATGTCAGTCCTCTGTCTGGACTTACCAATCTGATTGTGCTTAACCTCAACAATAACCAAATAACAGATGTCAGTGCTCTATCTGGACTTACCAATCTGATTGTGCTTAACCTCAGAGACAATCCCATACCACAGCCAACTTGTCCAGTCAGTTCCTCAGATGTTTGCGAGTTCTGACCATAACACGGACAGGTGATGCACCAAAAATTAATTTGAGTTAATAGGGAAAACAAAAATGACCGCTTATACGATAGACTTTAACCCAATTATTCAGCTTACCGACGACCAATTTTATCAGTTGTGTCGGGCGAATCCAGATCTTAAATTTGAACGCAATGCCCAAGGAGAATTAATTATTATGCCCCCCACTGGCGGAGAAACCGGAAATCAAAACTTTGAGTTTGGTGCTGATTTAGCGATATGGAATCGCCAAACTCGATTAGGAGTTGGGTTTGACTCCTCCACCTGCTTTAAACTCCCCAACGGCGCTAATCGTTCTCCGGATTTAGCTTGGGTGATACAGGAACGGTGGGATGCGCTATCTCCCGAACAACGCACCAAGTTTCCGCCAATTTGCCCTGATTTTGTGGTGGAATTGACGTCTCCTTCGGATACATTAAAAGATACCCAGGATAAAATGAAGGAATATATTAAAAATGGCGCTCGTTTGGGTTGGTTAATTGCGCCAAGAATGAGACAAGTGGAAATTTATCGTCCTCAGCAAGCTGTTCAGGTTTTAGAGGCTCCAGCTAGTCTTTCAGGAGACGATGTTTTACCCGGATTCATCCTGAATTTAAGCTCTCTTTGGTGAGAGTTAGTTCGTCGTAAGGAAACCTTAGCCTTAAACAAGCTATAGCGAAGAGAATTAACCGAACTCGAAAAACTCACCTCAAACTCACACCACCTGAATTATATAGGACTTACGCACAGACCCTGCATAGAGTAGGGGCAATTCATGAATTGCCCCTACAGATGGTGGGTTAACGGTAAAGCAAGCGTAAGTCCTGATTATACAAGTTAACGGTTGGGTGCGGGGCGGGTTTATTGAATTGAGAAGTTTCTCGCCAAAGATAACAGTCAAACCCGCCCCTACGGGTTAACGCTTATGTGGGTTAAATGGTCAAATTCAAAGGGAAGAAAATCAACAGGCAAATTAGGCGATCGCACCCAGGATCGCACTCTTTTGTCAATGACTATTATTTGACAAGGGGACGGATTTATGTATCCACCATCAGCTTCAGCCGCACAATCTGTTCGCCTGTTTCATCCAGGGGAACTTCAATTACATCATTCGTGAGACGATCCAAACAATTGAGGAGCGATCGCAGATGGGGGGTACTTGCCCCAGTATCCACGTATAATCGGTCAGATAGGCTACTCAGCCGTTTCCAGGTCGTATAAAGTTTACCCACGGTTTGCTCCAACAATAAAGCCTGTTTGACCAAATCAGCCGCCGTATTCAAACAGTCTAGCCGCAGGGCTTCTTGGAGTGCCAATTCCATATCCAAAGATGAATGCTGAATGGCTTGCACTTGGGCGGCGGCGTCAAGGTATTTCGCCAAGAAACGGGCATCTGATGTCGTTTGCTTCACCGTATCCACATCAGGATTTGCCGCGACTTCCTCTTGTAATGGTTTCAGGTGGGATTCTGGCAACTTCTCCATTTCTTTCACCAACGGTGCCAAATAACGGGCGGGCATGGTTCCGGCTGAGGCTTTTTCCTTGACTTCATCAGGGAGTAACTCTGAGGACATGGCTGTCCATTCATCGGCTAGCTGCTTTACCTCACGCCGGGTAATCCGATCGCCCTGTTGCGCCTTATCCGTAACCAGTTGTTGAACTTCGGGGGCAGATTTGGCGGTTTCGACAAATGCCCGTTTACTGAAATTGCGGATCGCATCGGGGTTGAGTTTACCTTCGGCGAGGAGGGTATCGGCACTATTTGCCAGTTCAATTAGGGAATATGCCTGACTTTTGCTAATTTCGCGACTTTTGAGCCAGTTGAGAAAGCCTGTACCGCGTCCATCCCCCCCTTTTTTTTCGCGATCGCGCACCACACGCAGAATCCGCCCGCGCCAGATCTCGGTTTGTAAGTCGAAGCGATCGCACACTCGCCAAGCGTTATCAACGAGTTGCTGAAAGTCGTATTCCTGGATGTCCTCATCCTCTGGATCAGGAAGCTGGAAATTCAAGTCAACGGGTTCTTCGAGGACAGCCGCGAGTTCGGCAGTGGATTCGGGGATTTCAACCATAGGGATGCAATCGTCGAGGGATTAAACGGGGTTATTACAGCTTCTCAAATTATAGAGGGACGCCACCAATAGAGTAATATGGGTGAGGCAGGTGATGCTCATGCACAAGATATGCCAATCGGCAAGGATTCAGCTCACTTTTTTGGCATCAATTATGCTATGCCTATAGATAGTAAGGTCGGCTACTCCCCTGTCCCCGTTATGCCCCAGGATTTTTCGGGTCAAAATCTCCCAGGTTGTTCATTTAAGGGTCAAGATCTCGCGGGTGCTAATTTCAGCGACGCCGATTTCATTTTTTAGAGCTTACACTCTAACGTTAAAGTATTGTTGTTTCCCTTATGATGACGGCTTCAGGTTATGACTACATTAAATTATTCAATTTCGGTTGATTCCGAACGCATAAATACAGTCAGTATACTTGAAATTATTCCTCAAGAAGTTCTCAAATGGGCTAATAATTTATCCTGGGAGGAGCGACGCTATGTTTTATCGCTGTGTTATTTAATCTGTTCTTTTCCCTTAGATAAACAAGCCGAATTTCTAGACAATTATACAGCCGATGGTTTGGTCGTAAAAATCTTGCAAGAGCAAGCTCCAAAAGATTGGGTTACTCGCTCTTTCAAAAAACTCCACATCAAGCAAAAACTAACGAATACTGTATTGAAAGACTATATTAAACAGTATTACATTCATTCCGCCCAAGATTTACGCACCCAACCTAATCGCGACATCGAGTATTTAGAAGCCGTTCTCCATCTGATCAATGATGCCGAAGAACGAAATAATTTATTTCATTACATTTTAGGCTGTGAAATCATCAAAATGCTTTTCCAAATGAGCTGGTTACAACACGAACGATTCTATCGTTTACAGAAAAATCAGGAATACTTTATTAATCATTATATTAAGCCCATTCAACATGCCCATCGTTTGAATGGTCTTGTTGTCCCAAAAGACGAAACACTCTTCTTTGCTAAACGGGATTACTTTATCAAAAACCCGAATATCAAAGACAAAAAGTTAACCGAATTGCTCATGTCTACTTTCACAATTGCTCAAGCCAGCAACCTTGGTTTTTTTATTAGCCATAACCTTGATTTTGTCATGTTTGACTACGACTCTATTTTTAATTGCGAACCCGAATGTATTTTTCTTTGCTGAGCACCCTGAAAATTTGTTATCATAATTCTCAGTAGCTGATGTCGTCTAGACTGAGGACTACTACAGATTGTAAAAAAAATTAACTTTGTTCTCTCCTCTCTAACCTTTTCCATCGCAAAGGTTGACAAACTGAACTAAAGAGTTGTCTAATATTTCAACGAAGAGACTCAGACGTTCAAAGAGCTGGTAAGTAGTCGGACACAATTAAAGTTGAGCGTGAGGACAAAGGAAGTTTTACCAGAGAACGGGGAACAGTAAAGATTTGATGCTTGTTAACATCTCTTAGCATAGCGGACAGAATTTATGTCCAGGTACTTAGAATGTTGAATATAACATAATCGCGATCGTGAGAAATTTTACTGTTTTTTAAGAATTGTAATCAAATCCGAAACGGAACAGCTCAGTGATCAGTTGTCATATCCGCAAGGATGCTGTTACATTAATTATTTTCCTAACCGTTACCGCTCAAACCGTTGTTCATGATAGTTTCAACCATGATAACCAAGAACTCGAACAGTCTAGAAGCAGCTCAAGGGATTGGCGTCCTAGCGAAAATTACATTAGCTGTGAAAAAATGGGCAAATACCCTTCCCTCAGATCAACGAAAGCATATTATGTCACTCTGTTATTTAATGTGTGCGACTTCGCCAGAAATACAAGCCGAGTTGACTGATTTTTTAGACGATTATGTCGCCGATAGCCTAGTTGAACAGATTTTGCAAGATCGCATCCGCCTTCAGCTAGTCACCAAGTATTTACAAGAATTCTGTATTGAAAAAGAACTCACTCCCTTGGTGTTAAATAGCTATATTGAACAATTTTGTATTCATTCAGCACAAACATTACAAAAAAAACCAGAACTCTATTTGGAATTTGTGCTGCGACTGATTCACAGTGCAGAAGAACGCCATGATCTTTTTAATTATATTTTGGGCTGTGAAGTGATCAAAATGATGTTTCAGATGAGTTGGCTACAACATGAGCGATTGTATCAGCTTCAGAAAAATCAAGAAGGTTTTATCCGAACCTATATCAAACCAATCCAACACGCTCATCGAATTAATGGAATTGTTGTGCCCAAAAATGAAAATCTATTCTTTGCAAAGCGCGATTACTATATCAAACAGCCTAATATTCCGGAAAAGAAACTTGTTGAGTTGGTTGTATCGACCTTTGCCCATAGAATTGTTATAAATTTAGGGTTTTCAATAAGCTGTAATCTTGATTTTCTAGCGTTCGATTATGAATATATTTATAGTAATGAGGAACCGGATTGTATATTTTATGCCACTGTTTAAAGCATTGGCAGCAAGTAACCAGACATAGGACAATGAATAAGAAATCTACCCCATAATGACCGACTTTGGTCTTTTATGTCCAACGATGATATAGATAAAAATAGAGTCGGTAAAAATTGTTTGTGTTCAAGCTCTAGTTTTTAACCGTTAATTATTGCTAGTAATCCCTTGATGAATAGCAGGCTAATAGCGGCGATAACTATTACGGCTAAAGCTAACCCGACCAATAGCCAGACCAGAAAAAACCAATCCGTCTGTTTTTGGGGCTGAGGACTATCCCAATAGGTTTCCAATAAGGCAATATTTTTAGCATTCGCTTTCCAGGTTGCATCAGCAATATCGCCCACAATTGGCACAGAACCAATGACTGTATCTAAAAGGATATTAATAACCATTTGCCCTAATAGCGATCGCGGCATACCTATCCGTGCCGCTTCTAGTACAATATAGGCGGAGAAAGCTGTTCCTAAAAAATCACCTGCCCCTGGTAACAAACCTAGCAGAGGATCTAACCCGATACGCCACGGTGTTCCCGGAATAGGAATGGCATTGTCGAGCAAATGGCTCAACCGACGCAGACGCCGGAGAGTAGAGGTTTTGGAGTCATGGATCATTGGATTTTGGATTCAGATATCTTAGACACTGTCTTTATTTCAGTTTCCTCAATTGATCGCGCTTTAGCCGCTTGCATTGCCTCTCCTACCGTAAAATTAAGTTGATCTCCTAATAAAAGTACCAGAGATGTCATATATAACCATAGCTGTAAAACAATCACCGCTCCCAAAGCGCCGTAAATTTTGTGATAATTGCTGAAATTCGACGCCACGTAATTCCGAAACACGCCAGATACAATCGCCCATAATACGGCAGCTAAAACGGCTCCAGGTATAATCGGGTTTCCCTGACGCCAGTGGCTGATGCCAAAGCGGTAGATAATCGCAAAGACGATGGCAACCAACCCTAAAGCAATGAGCCAACTTAAAAGCCGTAAGAGCGTCAACAAGATGACTACAATGCTTTTGTATTCTACCAAATTGACCACCCAGCTACTGATAAATAGGATAAAGGAGGCGATGAATAGTAGTAAAACACTGCCTAGAGTTAAACCCATAGCAATCAACTTAGCTTTCCAAAAAGGTCGAGTTTTTTCTGAGGGAATTTGATTAATTTGGTCAAGGGCATTCATCGCCGCATTCAGCGCCCCGGAAGACACCCAAATTGCCATGATGAAGCTTAAGGAAAATAAACCCCGATTGTCTGTGAGGTTAATTCCCTCGGCAAAATTACGCATCAGTTGCATCGCTTCTTCGGGCGCCACTTCCCCTAGCTGATCGGCTGGATTCGTCCAGGGGAAAAATTGTTTGAATAACTCAATCACGGTGAAAATCACCAAAATTGCGGGAAACAGGGCTAACATGGCGTTATACGCCATCTGAGAGGACAAACTCAAGAGCCGATGTTTCAAGGCACGGCTAACGGTGATTCTCAGGGTTGCCAGATTCAGATAACGAAAAAAATGCAAGAAACGGAGTAGACGGGGACGTAGCATAAATAATAGGTTGGGTAGCAGTATCATTCACCATTACTGTGGCAAATTTTTTGACCATTAAATACCAAAAGGAGTCACTCTAGGGAGCTACACAATGCCCTATTTGTCCAGAACCCCCTACAGGAGCAGTGTGCGATGAGCAATGATGTCAGACAGTGGTTAGCCGAAATCAAGGAACTCAAACAGCAACTCGCCGATAGTATTCGCGATCGCGATGCTGCCAATGAATCTGCCGCCAATTGGCGTCGCCTCTACAATACCGAAGCCCAGCAACGCCGCACCGAAGCTCGACTGGCACAACAACAGATCGATGCCTTAAACCTGGAAATCCAGCAACTGCAACAGGAGAAGGATCTTCTTAAAGCTCAAGATCCCGACGCCACCTGTGCCATTGAACAGGAGGTGGCAAAACTGCAAACCTCAGAACAGTTGCAACAAAAACTAATTCAGGTGATGATGGAGCGCGATCGCCTCATTGATGCCTTGAAAATTGAGCAAGCCAATCACGCCCAAACTCGCAACAGCTTAACTGCTGTCATTGGCGATACGATTGACCAGTTGACCAAGCAACGTGGCACGGCAGAAAAATGAGAGATTAGGAATCATGAATTATGTATTAATTTTTAATTAGGAATTATAAATTTTCTGTCTATCAATTAAGAATGTGACAATTTTGGTATCGTTTCTCTCTCTAAAGGCAGAGGCATTATCTGATCTCTGGATAGAATAGCGGGAAAAATAAACGGAAAAATTTTCACGCTTAAGGAGTATCTTTCCGTGAGAGTGCCTTTGTCAGGGAATCGGCATTTACATTTTGGCTCATTTAATGAGATAATAGAAAGGTGAGGTAAAGAACGGAAAAATAAATTAAAGATAAAGGGGGAACTTATGAAATATAAGATTCTAGCAATGTTAACCTTACTTACTCCCCTAGTGTTCGCTAGCTCCGTCAAAGCTGAAAATCCACTTCATGTGCAACAGTTATTATCCACTGGAGCATGTGCAAACTGCGATCTATCGGGAGCCAATCTCAGGGGTGCCCATTTGATTGGTGCTGACTTGAGAGAGGCAAATCTGCAAAGCGCCAACCTGAGCCATGCGAACCTTGAAGGTGCTGACTTACGCGGGGCAAATTTGGCAGGGGCGAATTTAACAGGCGCTTTTGTCACCAATGCGGATATGAAAGAAGCGAATTTGAATCGGGTAGATTTTACGGAAGCCACAATTTACGATGCCAACGTATATGGTGCATCAATGCAGGATATGACCATCAGCGATGCTGATATATTCTACACAGGCATCGGAGTAGGGGGTGAAGGAGCAGAAGACGTCGTTCCAGATTGGTATTAGTCACATCCTCACCACGCAGTAGGGGGAAAGGGAACCAAACCCCTACTACGCACTGTCTAAAACCTCTCCCACAGCTACCCGCATACCATTGGCAAAGTCCCAAGCAGACTGAGCGCGTTTGCCAGCTAGCTGGACTTGGCGCAGTAGCAACAATCCTTCACCTGTTTGAATAATCGGTCCAACTCCCTTAATAATACTCACCACTTCTCCAGGACGCCCAGACGCTTCCCGTACAGACAACCACTGTTGCTCCGGAATCTTTAAATCTGTAGGGAATTGGGGGAAATAAGCCTCTCCCAGAGGAACAGTTGCCAGGATTTTCAGCGATTGATCCCGAAATGAGGCGACACAATTCGGTATAAATCCTCTGATCTGATTGTGTATGGCTATGGCAGAGCGCGACCAATCTACAGCATAATCTGACTTTTGAATCAAGGGAGCATAAGTGGCTTGGGAATCATCCTGGGCGATGGGTTGAACCTCCCCTTGGTTTAGCTTCAGCAGCGTTTCGATTAACAAATCCGCACCTAGATCAGACAGTCTTGCGGCTAAGTCATGGGCGTCATCCAATAAGCCAATGGGTGTGTGAGCCTTCAGTAACATCGGTCCAGTGTCCATCCCAGCATCCATCAGCATGGTGGTAATACCCGTTTCTGTTTCGCCATTGTACAAGCACCACTGGATTGGGGCGGCTCCCCGATAGTTCGGCAGAATTGAACCATGGACATTCACACAGCCGAGTCTGGGTATATCTAGAATTTCTTGGGACAGAATTTGTCCATAGGCGACAACGACAACTACATCTACCTCAGCTTGTTTGAGTTGGCTGAGGGTTTCCCTGTGCTTTTTCACCCGTTTGGGTTGCCAGACTTGCAGTTGATGAGTTAGTGCCAGGGTTTTTATCGGTGAAGGGGATAGCTGATTCCCCCGCCCTCGACGTTTATCGGGTTGGGTTACTACACCCAGAACATTAAATTCTGAATGGTTAATTAAGCGTTCTAAAGTGGGTACGGCGAATTGAGGCGTACCGAAGAAAATAACGTTCATCTTTTCAGTCAAAAATAAATAATAAACTTTTACTGATCTCTGGATCGACAAATGTGACGAATGACAAATTTATTCAACAGCAATTTCAATCCGGCGATTGCGCTGTTGATTTGCATCGGTATCATTTGACACAAGGGGACGAATTTCACCGTAACCGACAACCAACCAGCGATAGTCATCCCCCAAAGCACGAGCGAAATATTGCTCCACGGCTTTGGCACGACGAAAGGATAGTTCACGATTATTCTCAGGTTTACCCAGGCTGTCTGTATGAGCGGCGATGCGAATGGTACTTGAGGGATAGTTGCGTAAATCCGCAATAATTTTGTCTAAAATCAAGCCCGCTTCCGGACGCAGTAGGCTGTTATTTCCCTCAAACAGAACATCACTCGGTAAAGTTACCTTCAATGTTTGGGTTGAGCCGAACGAGTCCGATGGGGCTGCCATGATCGTAGCATTCGGATTATTCCCATTTGATATTGTCTCTTCAGGGGGAGGTTGAATGCCTTGGAGTTGCAGCGCGATCGCTTGCAATCGTGCTTCTAAGGATTCATTAGGACGACTATTGCCCAGTTGGGCTTCTAATGTGGCAACTCCCTCACTCAATGCTCGCAGTTGACCTTGCAGTTGAGTAAGCTGGGCTTGCACCTGTTGTCTCTGTACAGGGGTAAGTTGAAGTGGCGAACCCGTCGGTTCTGGTATCGATGTTGGGGTAGTATGGGGAGAAACAACTGGCGTCCGCCCTTCAAAAGGGGTTGCCATTTTGAGGAAGAAGGGTTTCTCTGGGTTGGTTCTGGGATAGAAAGTGGCAAGGACAATGCCTACAATTAGGGCTAAGCCTCCACTGACGCCCAATAGTAGCACTCGGAATATAAAAATGAGAAACCAAGGACGTTGAGACCTCAAAGAGGCAGAAGTAGTTTTATCTGCTGAACGAGCCGATTGGATCACCGATTTTCCTGAATTTTATTCAGACCCTAGAAGAATAACACCAATACATCCATTAATTCGATCATGCCACTTGCCAGAAGTTTGTCACCACCTCTAACCCGACAAGACAGGGTACACAGGTACACAGGTGCAGAGGAGACAAGGGAGAATACCCCCATAACCAGTCACCTTTTCCCCAATCACCTCTTCCCCAATCACCCATCCTGAGTCAGGAGTGAAAACTTTCGTAAAAAGGTTGAGTTGGAAGGTTCCTTAGCTTGATATACATAGACTAAAGAACACTGCCATAGTTCCCAAAACGTTGCTCCTCACACAAGACGCAGCGTTTAGCAACCTCACCCATATCGATGTTCAACCTAATCGTCCGCTTATTCAGATGGTTTTGCTCACAACCATACCTCTTACTGTTTGCTCCTTGGCTACTGATGACTTATAACGTATCTGCCCAAGCTCAACAGGTTCATACCCCTGAACCCGCCCATTTCCCTTTAGAAACAGACCCCCTATCGGTGTCTTCTTCCCCAGCGAATCTCGACGTGACTGAAGAAATTGCTCCCGATATGATTGAGACTCTAGAGCAGATTGATCCTCTCGATAGTCCTCATCCTGTCCCTTGGAATTGGGTGTTGACAACCCAAGCTGAACTAGCGGCGAGTGAAACCTTCGGTTTACGCTACTACCGCAGCCAATCATTAATTTCTCCAGACGGTCAATATGCTGCCTATAGCCGCATTTCCATGCAAGGGCAACCTGAACTATACCGCAGCCGGGTTACCAGTGTGATGTTTCTGGAAGATTTGCAAACTGGGGATTTGCAAACGCTCACGGCGTCATCTCCCTTATCTGACAATCCTTTAGTCAGTAACGAAGATGCGGATATGCCAGGAACATTCGCTATTTTGCTCCCTGTCTCTTGGTCACCGTCTAGCGATCGCCTTTTGTCACGACAGTTTGAAGGCTTGTTCAGTACATCCTTTGCCTCGGATTATGCGGTGATTTGGGATCGCCAAAAAAATCGCACCTATACTGTCGCACCTGAACCCATTGACTATACCCATGCGGTGTTATTGGGGTGGAGTCAAACCCATCCGGATCAGGTTCTGTTTCGAGTTGGTGAACTTGGTGAGGAGCGTTGGCCCGTGTTGTCTGTTGATTTCCGAGGTGAAACCACCCTCGCCTTTGAAGATGAACCAATTGTGTATGGTCAAGTGGTTAACCAGGTTTGGACTGGACCTCAAGCACGTTGGTAAACACAAGGGTAAATAGCACAGAGTAGGGACAGTTTATGAATTGTCCCTACTATTTAGAAAGGAAGGTTGACATCCTCCCCGGCGTTTGCCGCACGGGGATTCCTCACCACGCCACTTAAAAAAGATGGTCGCTGAATGGGGGTCATATCTATGCAAAGTTATACATATCTGTCTAGGCAAGACTCAACAGTTTAAGTCTATCTCCACGTTCTTCCCTAGTGTCTACGCTTACCTACTACCCCGCTTTCTGCCTCGTCCATCGTAAAACTCGTGGGACTCCGACCTCAACGAAGTAGGTCGGAGGGGGATAGAGGTCAAACCGCGCCGCTCAATGCGGTTAGGTTTGACAATCCAACTGTTGACACCAGTCCGGTGCTTCGTTGCAACAATTGGACTTTAGAGGCGGTAAACCTTCCTATTCGCTTCCAATTAGCGTTACTCACCGAAACTTGGGTTTTGGTGTCGCCAGAAACGTAACCGTAGTAGGTGATATCCGCTTTAATCGCTTTGACATAATCGCCCTTCCTGAACCCGTGACGGGTAACTGTGCCACCATAACCGCGCCGCTTTCCTCCCTTGCTCTTAATCATTAGGTGTAGTTGGCGGCGGCAGATTGGAGGACGGCTGATTACCGCAAACTGGCACGATGTAACTTCAATAGACCCTAGCCATAAACCACTTCTGCCCTTAACTTGCCGATACCGCATAAACTGGGACGCGGCTATGCAGATACCATCAACGGCATGGGCGGCGGGTGAGGACTCAGCCTTATTCTTAGCTTTGGGTAAACCGAGGTATTTTCTCCGGTTGGATGTGTGCCATCCCTCCTGCGTGTAGACGGTGTAACCGTTAGCTTCCAACTGCTCAATCTGCCAATACTGACCAACCATAGCCGGGCTAAACCCTTTGTCGCCTTTGGCTTTAATCGTCTCAACTACCACATCTGTGAATGGATAAACCCCTGACAACTCTTGTACCACCCGAAGCGCTAACTGTTTATTAGCCCGGATACTAGGGGGTATCTTATTACCTTTGCGGTTATCGAATCGGTGTTGGCGGTGACTGCGTTGGTTAAAGGAAACCTTACGGTTAATCCGTCGCCCTCGTCTCCCTCGCCGCATCATTGCCCGTTGGGTCATTCGCTTGGTCACGTTTTTAAAGGGCAAATTTAGGTGGGCTAAAAACAGAGTCGCCTTGGCTGATTGAACCGCGACGCCGGTGAATAGCTTTCCTGGATCAATTCCAGCCACAATATCTTGAGTTTCCTCTCCTGATGGCGGGTTAACTAACTGGACTTGAAAGATACCTAAATCGTTATGCGTGATTTTAGCTTTACCAGCTTTTAGCCACCGCCGAACGCGGCTAGCTTTAGCTGGCATTAATGGCTTACCGTCTGGCGATAAAACCGGAACTCGTAGCATGGTGATAAACCTCACGAGTGATAGGGGCGAAGCATTGGCGAAGTCAAGTGAGCGGTAAATTGCTTTAATTAACGACGCCAATGCTTCGCCCGTACATAGTCCCCTCGAC
>NZ_JAVJZI010000158.1:0-26846 GCF_040223135.1 Coleofasciculus sp. G3-WIS-01 | reverse complement strand
TTCACACTGATCATGAATCGAGTGGTAGAGAATATTGTCACCTATCCACTCACGCTTAAGATTGACCCAGGTTCCAAAACAACCGGAATTTCACTGGTGAACAACCGGGATGAGGTGATTTGGGGTATGGAACTAGAACATCGAGGGCAGCAGATTAAGGACTCTGTCTTAAATCGCAAAGCTGTTCGCAGAGGACGGAGATGAGAGGGCATTACTGGGGATTCATCGGGATATAAGCCCCACTCCGCTAACACACTCACTCTTATTGAGTTAAGTGTGAGGCTTCTGGCCGAATAAGCAAAAAAGGCAACTCCTCTGCTATGAAAACGCTCCACTCGTTGACGCAACAGCTAAACCACCTGCGGCAAAAATCTGAGCAATTTTGCACTATCCTTCCCTTCGGAGGGTCTGATGCTGATCTTTCCTCCGATCAAAAAAAGCCAGGTCATTGGTCAAAACAAAACCGTCCTAGCTCAGGTCAAAAAAGCAATCCACGGCACTCAGGAAAGCGTCAAGGACGTTCACCCGTCATGGTGGTATTGGCAGTCGTTTCCCTCACCAGCGTGATGGGAAACCGCTTCTACAATCAACCAACCCTTGATGTGGGTAGAGAGGCGCCCTACACTATCCCCGCTCCCTTTGACGCTAGTGTTGAGGACACAAAAACCACAGAAGAAAAACGCAAAGCCGCTCGCACGGGTTCGTTCCCAGTTTTAATGATTGATCAATCTCTGACCCAAGAGATTAGTCAAAACCTCCAGCAATCCCTGGAAAAAATGGACGAATGGCGACAAGTCAGCGGTTCCTTTCCCTTTGTGCCAACCTCTGTCCTGTCCGCCAGCACCCAGCAGTATCTGCGCCAGAGTAAAGAATGGGAATGGCAAGCGATTGTCGCTTTCGCTGAAGACAATGCTCCGATTAATCCCTTTGATCCGGGAGTAGTCATCCCTAACCGAGAGAAAAAACCGTTGACGCGGGCGTTTACCCAAGGGGTGAGCGAATTGCAAAGTTACCGTCAAATAGCGTCTGCACAAGCATTCTCTGAGCTGATTGAGACAATAAGCCTTGCCCGTCAGGGTTACCAACAGGCATTGGCTCAGGTTTCATCCAGTGTGACGAGTGAATCAACTCCTGCCTACGATTCATCCGTACTCAACTTGTCTGATTCAGCTTGGCAGGAAACGCGACAGGGAATTAAGGGCGCAACTCGGAATATTCTGACTCAAGGGATTCCGCCAGGACTCCCCTCGGATCTATTAGAAGATGCGGTAACGGTGCAGGTGAGTACGCTGATTCCGGCTGAGGCACAACCCTTAGCCATTAAACTCCTCACCTATAACTTAAAGCCCAATTTAATTGAAGACAAAGAACAAACTAAACGCAGGGCAGAACAAGCCGCTCTGGCTGTGGAACCTGTGATGGTTACGGCTGTTGAGGGAGAAGTGATTGTCGCAGAGGGGGAGGCAATCACCCAGGCGGATTTTGTGCTGCTGGATCACTATGGCTTGAGTCGTCGCGAAATTAATTGGATAGGGCTGATTGGATTTGGCGGTTTAGTCACCGGGGCGGTGGGTATTTTTTGGTTGGTCGAACGTCAAGTCCATCCCCCCCTGCGGCGACGTGACCATATTTTGGTTCTGCTGTTGAGTTTGAGTACACCCGTCCTGGCACTATTGGGGGCTCAATATAATAGCCTGCCCGCAATTGGGTTGTTAGTGGGGAGTTTCTATGGGTCGAGTTTGGGCGCGACGGTAGTGATTCTGTTGACGGGGTTGGTGACGTTTAGTATGGAGGTGAGCTGGGAATTTTTAATCGCGGGTGGCACAGGAGGTTTGGTGGGGGCGTTGATTGCGGGACGGATGCGATCGCGCGAGGAATTGGCGCTCTTAGGCGGTGTGGTGGGCTTGACCCAAGGCAGCGTTAATCTGCTCCTGAATCTGATTATGAGTGCCAGTGCTGGCACAATTTGGTACGCGGTGCTACCCGGTGCGGCTCTATATGGGGTAGCGGGGTTAGCCTGGAGTATTGTGGCTTTGGGACTATCTCCTTATCTAGAACGGTTGTTTGATTTGGTGACACCGATTCGTTTAGCGGAGTTGTCCAATCCTAACCGTTCATTGCTTAAACGGCTGGCTACGGAAGCGCCAGGTACATTTCAACATACGTTGTTTGTTGCTTCCTTAGCTGAAGCGGCTGCCCGTGAGCTTCACTGTAACGTGGAACTGGTGCGGGCGGGAACTTTGTATCATGATATTGGTAAAATGCATGATCCGTTGGGATTTATTGAAAATCAAATGGGTGGTCCCAACAAGCATGATCAAATTAATGACCCCTGGAAAAGTGCCGCGATTATTAAAAAGCACGTCTCTGAAGGGCTGGTTATGGCTCGCAAACATCAGTTACCGAAAGCGATTCGCGATTTTATTCCCGAACATCAAGGCAAACTACTGATTTCTTATTTTTACTTTCAAGCTAAACAACGAATTCAGGAAGAGGCAGGGGAGTCTGTAAACGAGGTAGACTTTCGTTATGATGGACCGATTCCCCAGTCGCGGGAAACAGGAATTGTCATGCTGGCAGATGCTTGTGAAGCGGCGTTGCGATCGCTTAAGGATGTTACCCCGGATACGGCTTTAATTACGGTTAAGAAAATCCTCAAAGCCCGATGGGAAGATAACCAGTTAGTCGATTCTGGGTTAACAAAAGAGGAATTATTGACTACGGCGGAAGTCTTTGTCAAAGTTTGGCAACAGTGCAATCACCAGCGGATTGCTTATCCTAAAGCGGCTCTGAGTTGTCAACCCTCTTCTCAGGTTTGATTGATACAGTTTGGAAAAATTGAGTCAGCCCTTGACTTTTTTTGTTATTTCATGTATTTATATCATGGGAGAATGTGCGCTCCTATAGACCCTCTAGAACAGTAGGGAGAATAGAGACTTACCAGGAATTTCGCGATCGCCCGACCTGGGAAAAAGAGCGATCGCATCCAGTTACCGAGACGCCAAAGCCTCCACGCGATCGCTCATCACCTCTGCCAAGATTGCTCCGCGCCGTTTCAACACCTGTTTCATATCACCAGACAATCCCAGATTGCCAGCAAATTCAGCATTTTCCACATTTGCCCCTCTCAAATCTGCCTGATTCAAATTGGCTCGACTCAGATTCGCACCCCCAAGTTCAGCGATGCTCAGATTGGCGCGAATTAAGTTAGCATTGCCTAAGTTGGCTAAATAAAGGTTAGCCAAACTCAAATCAGCCAGACTCAAATCAGCCCCTTGTAAATCAGCACCAGTGAGATTAGTCCGAATCAAGTCCGCCCCCCGCAAGTTGGCGCGAATCAGGTGAGCGTGGCTAGCATTGGCACGAATCAGAGTAGCCTGACTCAAATCACTGAGGCTGAAATCAGTATTCCGTAGCTGAGTATTCCGCAATTTGGCACGATTTAGTTTTGTTCGACTCAGATCCGATTCACTCAGATTCGCACCGTCGAGATCCGCACCTTGTAAGTTAGCCTCTCCCAAATAGGCACGAATAATTGAAGCCTCTTTAAGGTTCGCCTCTCTAAGGTCAGTATTCCCCAGATTTGCCCCTCTAAGTTTAGCTTCACTCAGGTTAGCGGCGTAGAGGTGAGCCTGGTAGAGATGAGCGCCTCTTAAATCAACCCTTTTCAAATTGGCATAGTTCAGGGTTGTCCCAGCTAAATTGGCATCGGTGAGGTTAGCCCCCTCTAAGTTTGCCTGAGTCAGATCCGCATTCCACAGCACAGCGCCGCGTAGG
The DNA here is from genome assembly GCF_040223135.1 of Coleofasciculus sp. G3-WIS-01. NCBI lineage: Bacteria > Bacillati > Cyanobacteriota > Cyanophyceae > Coleofasciculales > Coleofasciculaceae > Coleofasciculus > Coleofasciculus sp. G3-WIS-01. The sequence goes on along the minus strand of NZ_JAVJZI010000158.1, from coordinate 23,069 downwards.
TTAGCCTTTCTCAAATCCGCCCCGCACAGATTTGCCTGAATCAGATCCGCCCCACGCAAATCCGCCCCGCACAGCTTCGCCTTAATTAGGTTAGCGCCGTGCAAATCAGTACCTCGTAAATTGGCTCTCACCAAGTTAGCACCCCGAAGATGGGTATCTCTGAGATTAGACTCGGCGAAATCTTGTGCCAAATTCAGACCCACCATCGCCGCTAGCTGAGCTAAATTGTCAGTTTCCGCCGCAACAACTTTCTGAATCAGGACTTGGAGTTGGCTAAAAAAACGTTCATCCATCATAGTGCAACTCGACTCGACTGAGATAGGGCTTAAACTTACGCTCCAGCAACTGCTGAATAATCAGTCTGTCCAGCACTGCTCGTTTATTGCGACTAAGATCCGGACTCCACAATCGGTCAACATTGGTCAAACAGATATCTCGTCGAGACACTTCAAATGTGGCGTCTAGGTGACAGGGAAGGGCAGAGACTCTCAATGTGGCTAGTTTGACTTGGTTAAGCCAGCCGTTTAAGATAGGTTGTCCCCGTTCTTCTTCAAAAATCCAGGCTGGGTTTTCTTCCGTTACCTTTGTGGTAACATGACAAATGGAATGATGATTAGGTTTCCCATTTTGTGACCCTTGTCCTGTTGTTCCATTCCCCTGAGGGTCAAGGGTTGGCACATCTAACTCCCCAGAGACGCGATCGCCAATAGGACTATTAACTTGGGAATCCGTCTCAACCGTTGGCACAACCAATTCCATAGAACCCATAATCCGAGACTCATAAGGAATCTCACCACCCTCTACCCTCAGCCGCAATGCTCCTCCTTTAAGTCCAAACTGAACACGTCCTTCAGGTAGAGACTCCCACTGCAGGCTAAACTTAAGGGTTAAGTACAGGTCAATTTTTGGAGTGTGGAACGGTTGCAAAAACTCCAGATAGTCAGGATGTTCTATCGGTTGCACCGGAATTCCGGTCAACGTCATGTACAGGCAATCCGCACAGTTATTTTCTGGTTCTGGCTGGGATAGAGGAGAAATTGAGGAAGGCATTGCCGAACACCAACTGAGTAGGGGCTTACTTATAAAGGTACATGACCCGACACTCAGTTTTTTGCCCACGTAACATTAGGTAACTAAATCAACGATTCTACTGTGATAGTCTCTGCTGGGCTTGCGTTACTTTTCTTTACTTAAATTCTTCTGCCCCAGTGGGTTCTTGATAGTGCAGTCCTTGTTTTTGATGACGATACTCGGCAACAATTGGATAGACCCTAGCCCGCAGTCGATTAATGGCGCCAACAGGACGATGAACAGCTAAACCATTCCAAGATGAAAAGCGCAAGTTTTCACCAAAGTCCTTTTGTTTCTCAAAATTGATGAGTTGGTGTTGCACACTGAGACGACCCACCGTCCAGAATGGTGATTCCTCTTCACCCCAAGTAATCGTAACATCATCAATAGACATTTTGGGATTAATTTGGAACTGAATCCCAAAATCCCAGCAATAATGGGCATCAGGTTGGGCAAGGTTTTGGATCAATTCATTTCGATAATAATTATCCGGTTGATTTTCGTCTAATCCCAAGGATTTGGCTGGAGAAATAAAAGGTAGCTTTGGCATACCCGGTCGAGATTGGTAGGGAATAGTTTGATGAGGAGACTGACAATAAACAGGTGTGAAGGCATATTTAATCACGACAGGATAGTCTACAGGAACTCTACCCGGTTGAGATGGATCAAAATCGGGTTTAAGTCCCAGAGCATAAGCCGACATACTCCAGTATCTTTCTGTTAGTAAACTTTTCGGGCTGCGACTTATCGTTTCACGAAGTGCTAGAAATTGTTGGGGATGGGTCAACAACCACCAAAGAACCGCTTGCTCTGACTCAAGGGTAGCATTAAAAAAGCTATAATAATATTTTATTGTTTTGACGGGAAACCTTGGGCAATTTTGCACAATAATATCTTGGGTATGCAATTCGTGACTTTGTGGGAGTCTCTCGCCAACAACACCCATTACTTTTACAGACATTGAGCGACCATCATTAACGTAGTCTGGTTCAACGCTTGTTCGTCCATTGGCAAACCGAAGCCAAACTGGATACGATTTGGCTTCGGCTAAGAGTCCTTGCTTGAGAGAAATTCCTTTAAGTTCTGCTTCAGTCAACTGAGTTCGTTGCGCCAGTTCGCGTTTAATTTTATCTTCATCAAAATTAAAAATTTCTAGAGTTCCTTTAACTGCTGCATGAGTTTTGGCGTGAGTATCTCGCTTAGCCTGTTCCTGATTTCCATACAACTTATCCATTTTTACTTTGGCTTTTGCTGCCAAAATTTCATAGTACTTTTGTTCCTCTTTTTCTGGGTATTCTGTAAATAGTTTCATTCTTTTTAGGAAAGGGTAAAGTTGCCAATGAGACCTACTATGAGACGTGTACTGGCACGTCTCTATATCAATAAACCGCTACTCAGTTTAACTCACAAATCAAATGTAACTTTGTACGGACTATCTTGGTGCGGAACATTGCGATTGATCAAATCCGAAACCGTTTTAGTATTGTGAATGATTTCCCAACCGACTGGGGAAAACGTCTCTTTGTTGAAAATATTAGGTGATAACAGCGGATTGGTTAGCGCTTGGGAAAAGGCATCAATACCAATCAGTCGCGCCACTAAAGCTGGAATGGCGGAATTTTCACGGACATCTTCAGCATAGAGTCCCACGAAAAATTCAAGTTTATCGACATGACCATATAATTCTTTTAGTTTTTGTTGGGTATAGTCGTCACCTGTAATTTGGTTAAAGTCAGTCACTCGCGGAAATCCACACATTTCTCGATAGTCGTTATAGCTGGCGAGTTGAGTCTTACGTCCTAAAGAAATGGTTGGTAATTCCGTTAACTCGATCAAAAATTCTGGCGTGTTAAATAAGCCGATTTGGGTAGCAGGCTGGGAACAAGTTTCCTCCATTAATGCTCCCAAGCCTTTATCGATTAACATTTGGTTATTCCACAGAGACGCATACATTGGCGTTTCCTTACCGTCATAGATAAATTTCTCAGGAATTGCACTGTGCCAACGATACACAAAATCAAACTCAATGCTCATCCAATTGGTGCGATACCAACTTTCCTTAGTAAAGGATTCAGGATCGGCAAAGAAGTTAAAGTAATAGGGAGTAATATGGTAAATGTACTCTTCCATAATGATGTTCAAAATGATCACCATGAGAATATTTCTCGCGGTTTGGAAGAGTCGCTCATCATCCCAATTGGGATAATTTTCGGCTAATACATCACAGATTCGATTATGTTCTCTCAAACAAAGCGTATTGAGCATGACATAGCCAAGTTGCACATTTGCCCGTTCCACTCCCATGGCAAATAACTTAGCCTTTCGTTCTGGAGGTAGCCGCTTCTCATCGTTTATTGGAGTATACAGACCTTCAAATTGTGGATCAACAATACCTTGCTCTGAATCGGCATAGTAAAAGAGAGGATAATCTTCTTCTACGCCATCTTTACGCTTAAGTTTCTGGGTTTTTAATTTACCACCTTGAAAAGAACGCAATAAATTTGTCTGTTTTCGGGTCAATCCATAAACATTACACAAATCAATTTCATGGTTGGAGGTGTTTTTTAATTTATTGTGGTGGTCAATTCTGAGGAAACTATCGGTAAACCATTGCACCCAATAGGGAAACAATAATGTTGATTTTTCGGAATACTTAGTTTTGCCATCTCTTTTCCGGAACAACACAGCAAGACTTTCAATGTTAGGCAGATTTCCTTCTTGGTTAAATTCAGGATCTGGAGGTAAATGTCGCCCCGTATAAGTCCGGTCTTGTAAGGAATCCCAAGACGTATATGTATCGGTTTTTTTGGGTTTATCCGTCCCCGGAATATAAGGGTCTAGAGTCATCATGCTATAGGGATAGGGACGAGTCGGAATTCTATAAATTAGACTATTGACCAAAAACTTATTAACTTTACGTTTTAAAGCTTGATTACTCTGGATAAAATCCCATATCGGTTTAAAGTTGCTCAACGTGTAGGTTAGTGCTGTGTTGCTAAACCCATCTCTTGATGTATCTCTTGCCATGATTTATAAACTAAAGTTGTTTGTTCTTTATCGCGCTACTATAACACATTTATTCCTCCTATTCTTTTAAAAAATATTAAGGATAATATAATCTATATAGACATAAAGCTATGAAGTTATATTTTAGACAATGTACCAAATACATCCCATTGGCAGACTCGAGTTGAACAAAAATTTCAATTAATATCCCAAGGTTAAAGCACCGGGACGTCTAGGGTCAGATGCACCTTTTAAGGTTTGATCAACTAACATAATACTTTGGGTACTTCCCATGGTATTGGTGAGAGTAATCTGATGTCCTTTTTCCTCTAACAGACGAATGGTGTCTTTATTTAATCCTGGTTCAATCATCAACTCATCAGGAAACCATTGATGATGCACACGAACCGCATTAGTTGCTGCGGCAATATTCATGTCATGATCGATAACATTTAAAACAATCTGCAAAACCGTCGTGATAATTCGACTACCACCCGGACTCCCCGTCACCATAAAAGGTTTTCCTTCTTTTAATACAATCGTTGGCGTCATAGAGCTGAGCATCCGTTTTTCCGGTTCAATGGCGTTAAATTCTCCACCAATCAAACCAAAAGCATTGGGGACTCCTGGCTTGGCTGAGAAGTCATCCATTTCGTTGTTGAGCAGAATCCCTGTCCCTGGAACCGTTATTTTACTGCCATAACTGAAGTTTAAGGTGTAAGTATTCGCCACAGCATTTCCCTGATTATCTATAACTGAATAATGAGTAGTATTGTTGCTTTCAATAAATGGATGAGGATTTCCGGGGGCAATTGTTTGACTGGGCGTTGCTTGATTTAGATTTATTTTGCGGCGTAGCTGATTGGCATAGGGTTTAGAGATTAACCCAGAAATGGGGACAGAAACAAAATCAGTATCCCCTAAATATTTAGACCGATCCGCATAAGCTAGTTTCATGCTTTCGGTGATTAAATGAATCGTTTGGGCGGTATTGTGTCCCAGTTCACCTAGGGGAAATGCTTCTAAGATATTCAGCAATTGTACCAGATGAATTCCCCCCGAACTGGGCGGTGGCATGGAATAAATTTCATAGCCACGATACGTACCCCGAATCGGTTCTCGGATAACAGGTTGATAATCCGCTAAATCCCCTTGAGAAATCAAGCCACCATTGGCTTCCATTTCTGCCACAATCGCATCTGCGATCGCGCCGTGGTAAAATGCCTTTGATCCTTCCCTAGCAATGAGTCTCAAGCTTTGAGCTAAATCCCTTTGCACCAGAATTTCGCCAATCTGATACGGTTCTCCCCCTGGTTTATAAAAGATAGTCCAACTCGCCGGATAGGCTTGCATTCGTTCTTTCACAGCAATTAGGGAACGATGTAAGTATTCGGAAACAGGGAACCCATTTTCAGCTAATTCAATCGCAGGTTGTAACGCCCGTGCTAAAGAAATTGTCCCGTATTTTTCCAGTGCCATAGTTAATCCAGCAACCGTTCCAGGAACACCAACAGCTAAATAACTATGGCGAGATTTTTCTGGCTCAACCTCACCCGTTTCATCCAGAAACATATCACGAGTTGCGGCTTTGGGGGCTTTTTCTCGATAATCAATGGCAATGGTTTGATTGTCATCAGCTAAATGAACGAGCATAAATCCACCACCGCCAATATTTCCGGCACTGGGTAAGGTGACTGCCATGGTAAATCCCATGGTTACGGCAGCATCAATGGCATTTCCACCCTCTTTTAATACAGCCAACCCTGCTTGTGTGGCATAGCTTTCTTGAGAGGAAACCATACCATTTTCTGCGATAACCGGATGAAAGATATCCTTGGGGCTATAAATGGGGACATCTTGAGCGACAACCTGGGTACAAATCAGACTCACTGTAGCCAGGAGAATCAGGATTTGTTTTTTATAGTGAGAAAAACGATAAATTCGGATACTGGGTATTTTGATAATTTGATGAAAACGTTTCAAAATTGGCATAGAATACGGCAATTAGTTCACCCTTGCGGACTTATTCAGATCCTCGACGCCTTCAAAAAGTCGGGGATCTATACCCAGTCTACGCCTCAACCTCTCGATGTCCTAACTTCCAAAGGAAACTAGACAGCCAATTGGTCGCCACATGAGCCACAATCGGAACCAGCAAATTCCCTGTACCTACAGCACTAAACCCCAGTAACAATCCCACAATGGTTGCCCAAACAACATAGGGCCACTGCTGGGAACCACTCAAATGTAAAATGCCAAACACCAAACTAGAGGTAATCACACCCAGGGCGTTCAAACCAATGGCGGGCAACATTACCCCCCGAAATAGCAACTCTTCACTCATACCCGGAAGTAACCCCAACCAAATCAGATCTGGTAATACCAATGGTTTTAAAACCAAGTTGAGATAAACGTCAGCACTTTGACGGTATGCTGACCATAGGCGATAGACCACACCACTCATGGCGGTAATTCCCACGCCCATACCCAATCCGATGAGTAATCCTTCTAAGGTAAAGTCTAGGGATAAAAGTGTCACCGACCCAAATTTCAGCCAGAGTTTAGCAACGACGAGCAAAACAATCGCCGTTATCCCCATGGCAACTAACACTTGGGTGCGGGTGAGGGGTTCAAAGTCAGGGTTATCGGGAAGCTGTTTAGTCACTAACTATATAGATAAGCTACGCATAGACGACACAGAGGGACTCAGAGCATCAGCACTAATTCCAGCGCGATGTGCTACTAACATACCCAGTGCCTCTAAATACGAGTGTAGTCGAACAGCTTTGATTGCCAAAGGTTCTGGAGGCACTTGCATTGAGGTTTGGTTATCCTCAACCGCAATAATTTGAGTCCGTAACTGACTTAAGCTTAGCAAGGCACTACCGCCACAGGCACTAGCGGGAATAACAACCGCATCCACATCCTCTGCCCAAATCTCTCCCGGTTGACGCCTCTTCACCTGAAATTGCGGGGCGCGACTTAATCCCACTAGTACACAGGGTAGAAAAGTATAGCCTAATTCCTCGGCTGCCGATCGCGGCGACAAGTTGGGTTCTAGGGGAAGGGGCATTAATGCCGGGGCGTGGGCGCAAGGGATTTGGAAGGTTCGCACGATTAGGTGAGAGATCACGGCTTCTGCACCCGCTAGCGGATCGACCCCTTGTCCATGTCGGTAGGCTTCTAGGGCTTCGCTTCCTAGATCATCAGGAAAACGCGCCACCACGGCGATCGCGTCTGCCTTTGCCTGTTGAATCAGCACTTCAGCCGATCGCAACAAACTATCCGGATTACCAATCGTACCCCAACTCGCCCCCGATGGTGCTGTCCGCAGTTCCAAATTTAGGGGCGCATCAGTAATCACATAATCCGTTAGATTCAGTCCCAGTGTGGCTCTGGTGGCATCAGCCGCTTGCAGGTGGCGCAAACGCAGATCCGGTTCAATCCCCTGGTCGAGAATTAATCCCACCCGATTTTGATGCACAGGTTGTAACCCCCAGCATCCAGCCGCGAATTTGTCAAGCCCATAGCCTTCTACATAGAGGGCGTTGGGTAAATTCCAGTAGAGTTGGGCACCATTGAGGACATTGGGGTGAGTAATTAGGCGATCGCAGATTTGCGCGATCGCTCTGGCGACGGGTAAAGCGTCTCCCGCATAGCCACCAATGGATGCGCCAATTCCTGTGGGAACGATTAGAACAACAGTGTAAGGACGCAAAATGATTAAGGGGTGGACGGTTGAGAATTAGTCTTGGTGACAATCGCTTCAACCTGAACCTTTTGCTCCTGAGTATCCACAGATGTAACCGCCCAACGCAGGGGTTCTCCCTGTTTTTGCAGTTCCGTCTCAATCGCTTGATGGAGTTGTTTGGGTGACTCCTGGAGGTCAATTTCGGCAGTAATGAAGTGAGTCGTCATTTTTTTAGTGGGGTAAACATACGATAAATAATCAATGAGCAAGAGGTACATATCTGGGTGCATGTCAACACAAGTAGGTTGGGTTGAGCGAAGTCGAAACCCAACGCCCCAACACCATGCTGACTCAAGACGGTTGACCAAATTGGCGATCATAAACCTCGTCTTCCTTACCGGATTCAACTTTCAGGTTAGATCGCGGTAAGGCGATGCAAAGCAAGACATACCCTTCCTCTTGCAATTCGGGTCCAAGTCCCATCCCTTCACTTTGATCAACAGAACCCTCAATGATTTTAGCGGCACAGGTTGTACAAACGCCAGCATTGCAGGCATTGGGTAAATCTATCCCTTGTTCCTCCGCAGCCTGAAGAATCTTTTTGTCTTCTGGGACTTCTATAGTGTGGGTTGTACCTTGGTGATTGATTTCGACGGTGTAAGTCTTGGGCATTATACCTCTTAGCGGCTTTCCAGGTTTACTTTCCCGGTTCGGGAAAAAATATTGACCGGGATTATTTTAACGTTTGGTGCCGGATTCCAGGCTATCCTTAAGTGTATTACGAGACCGACACTCTAGATTCTCATGGTTGATCCGATCGCATCCTCTCGTACTCACCCTGCTGAACCCTCCCTCCCGCCGTCTTGGAACTATGAGGCGACAGTGGCTCAGGTGGAGACGATTATTGAGCAAATCGAGCGAGGGGAACTGGAATTAGCCGAGGTATTTGACCAATTTGCCTCAGCTGTCGAGTATTTGCGTCAATGTGAAGCCTTTCTGCAACAGCGACAACAGCAAATGGATTTGTTGATTGAGACATTGACCGATGAGTCAGATTCCCCGACTTGATCTTTAACGTTTTGCTCATCTGTTCGATAACAGATTAGCTTGTTCAAGCTAGCGTTTTTTGGTTGGGTGATGTACATTATCAAGGGCGCAAGCCTTGCGCCCCTACAGATTTCATGTAGGGTGGGCAAGATTGATAATCCTTGAAATTTGTTATATCTTGCAGATGGTGATTATAAATTCTCGCTTTTAATTGTATTAATTATTAAGGTTTATTTCTGATTAGTTGATGCAAAAGAATGTCTAATCACCCCCAAGGGAGAGAAGGGCTTGATGCATCAGGATGTTGTTCTGGAACTTGAATTCCAGGAACCCAAATTCGTAATCTGTCCCATATATGGCGCAGTGTCATATACACTTCTGTAATATCAGTAATCTCAGTTTGAGCATCAATTTGATCTACCTGAGCTTCTGCTTGCTCACACATCTGCTTAAGCTGCTCAATAACCCTCTGCCTATCTTGTGAAGATCTTGCTCCCTGAAAATTATCTCGAATGAAGATAAAAATTTCAGTAAAAATTGGAATCACGGAAGATGAATCAATAGCACATGAAATTGTGTCCGAATATCCCCACCAAATAGCTCCTATGTCTGCCGCTGCTCTACCGAGTTCAGTTGCCGTATGACAAGCAAAAGCATAAACGGTACGTTGACTTAGCAGTTGTACATCATGTACATTATCACAGGACAAAGCTACATCCCCCTTGTGACCTTTCAAGGCATTACGAACACCGTGACACATAGCAAAGACAGGCAAGAAATCCGCTTTAGACAATACGGCGATAAGTTCTTTGCGTGTTGCTTTCTTTTCAAAAATTGTGACACAATCCTCTGTTATAATTAGCTTTGCAATAGCGATATTTGCCTCAGTAGATGGATCATAAGCCGGAACAAATACAATCATTCAGATTCTCTCCGATTCGCTTTTCGCTTCATAAAATCTCGTGCTACTCTAAGTACATCTGATGCATATTGCTGACCAATCTCTGTACCTTCTTCAATTTGCTTTCGGAGTTCTCCTGCTGTAAAAAGCTCTCCTGTTGCCGTTTTCCAAATGACTGTAGTTGCCGGAATGATTTCCCGAATAAGCCCAGCAAAAACATCCCGACTAATATTACGGGAAACACTTTCAAAATGAGGTGTTGGTTGGTCAGCTAATAAGCGCTCAATACCTTGTAAAAAGTTCCGCAGTGAAGGTGATCTTGCCTCCGCTCTATCAATATTTATATCTTTCACAAATTGCCAAGAACTAATAGTCTTGCCAAAAGCTAGTTCTGCATGACTTTTTGGACTTTTAATATCTTCGGGTAACGGCAGTGCAGGTGATACTTCAATTCCCCATTGAGTTTTGGCGTTTTCTATAGCTGTAATCTCATCGGCAAACAGCCAAGCCTCAACTTCTGGAACAGCACAAAAGACTCCTACAGAAGGAGATCCTAACCGTCTGTTAGCCTTGTCTAAAGCCTCTGGAACGCTTGCTGCATCACAGTTAACTAAAACAGCACAACTTCTTGTAATACCAGGAGGTAATCCTTGCAAGAAAGCTTTGAGGTTACTTTTAGCAACTGCATTTATTTTAATCTTATCTAGAGGATAATTAGCCGCTTCTAGAATCCAAGATATAATATGAATGTGATTTCTATTCTCAACAATAAGTTGAATTGATCCATCTTGCATAGTATCATAATACCTTAAATTAAAAACTTAAATTATAACTAAATCATAGGTTTAGTTATTTTTGCCATAACTTAAGCATAGCAAGATTGGTATATCCTGATCAATGGGCGTGACGAATTAGACTTATCTGCTAATTAGCTGACAATACTATATCTAGGGGTTTATGTCCTCAATTAGCGATCTCAACTACCACATATAGGGATTCTCTATATTTGCTGAACAGGTCTAGAGCTAATTTGAGCAATCGCTACTCACGCCAATAGATTATCAACCGCCACACTAAACCCCTCTAACACCTGGTGCGTCTTAACAACATCACCCTGATTAAATAAAACTTGTTGCTGTTGTGTAATCACCAAAACCCACTGACTCTCAGGAAACACTAACCAAACTTCCTGACACCCCGATCGCAGATACTCTTTGACCTTACCAAAAACCTCTTCCGCCCCATCTGTCGGTGAAATAATCTCAGCAATTAAGGGAAAACTCTGGGATAAAACCGTAAACTCGCCAAATTGTTCCACCAGTTCCGGAGTGAGGTAAGATACATCAGGACGACGCCCCCGTTCCCCTGTCCAACATGGGGTTTCCGTGTAAACATCTCCGCCTAGACTCTGATCCTCTTGATAATTTCCCCAATATCGAGCTAATCGTGCTTGAATTCGACCATGTTTGGCTGTCATCCCTTGCTTCTCTACCAATTGCCCATCTACCCATTCTGTATGGTCAGGGGGATTCAGCAAATAGTCTTCGACAGAGAAAACTGGAGACTCAACCTGAGACTCCTGGGAATTCGCGATCGCGTATGCCATAATTATCCATTATCCTTTGCCACAATTATCCCCATTATCCATAGTCACCTTTGTAGGTTGGGTTGAGGAACGAAACCCAACTTATCCGGTTAGCTTGGTTGGATATTGTGTGCTTTCACACTCCATGCTCCCCATTCATCCCCATTATCCGTAATTTAAGGAGAAACCAGTCACCCCCAACAAAGGACAAAGGACAAATGACAAAGGACAAATGACAATCAAGCCAACATTTCCTGCGCCCGCTTAATATTTTTACGAACCGACTCTGCTGACGTATGCAGGGCGGCGCGTTCGGTATCAGTGAGGTTAATTTCCACAACTTTTTCCACACCTCGACATCCTAACCGTGTGGGGACACCAATAAAAATATCCTTTAAACCATACTCTCCATCCAGATAGGATGATATGGGCAAAAGTCGCGACTGATTATGCAAAATGGCTTCCACCATCGCGCAAGTCGAGGACGCAGGTGCTGAATACGCCCCCCCAGTTTTCATCAGATTCACAATTTCTGCGCCACCATGACGAGTCCGATTTACCAAGCGCTCAACTGTTTCCTCATCCATCAGTTCAGTAATCGGAATTCCTCGCACTGTGGAGTAGCGGGGTAAGGGTACCATTAAATCGCCATGACCCCCCAAGACTAAACCACTGACATCGGCAATCGATACACCTAATTCCATCGCAATGAAGGTTTGGAAACGGGCAGAATCCAGCATTCCCGCCATTCCCATCACCCGTGACACGGGTAATCCTACTGTTTGCCAGACCAAATAGGTCATCACATCCAGGGGATTTGTGACCACAATATACAGAGCATCGGGCGATCGCGCGATCGCTTTTTCTGCCACCTCAACTGCAATCTTGGCATTAATTTTGAGTAAATCATCTCGATTCATCCCCGGTTTACGAGGTAAACCCGCCGTGATGATCACCACATCAGACCCGGTGGTATCTATATAATCATTGGTGCCAATAATCTCACGATTGTGACAATCCATCCCCTGTGCCTGCATTAAATCCAGGGCAATGCCTTGGGGAATACCGGGAACAATGTCCAAAAGTACCACATTTGCCAAATTGCGTTGGGCAATCCGGTGCGCCAAAGTGCTACCGACGTGACCCGCACCAATCACGGTGACGCGGTGATCATTGCAGGCGATAGGTAAATTAGAAGAAAATGCCATGGCTATAGATCGGTTTTGCGATCGCGACTATACAACTGGCGTGGCACAGCTAACATGGCGCAATTTTACAGCATTTTTGGGCGCAAGCCTGGATTTTTGACCAGGCTAATCGAGCAAATTAGGCGTGTCACGCTACTACTTTAGCTAGTGACTTCGAGTTGGTCGAGGCGAAACCAAATATTCGGGGTCGGTACATAAAACTTAACTAAGGCATACTCACCCCGGGTATCGACCACTTCCCCATCACTTTCAAACAGGTAAGGAGGAAAGCGAGTATCACTGGATTTGGCTTCCACACTATTATCCAACTTTTCGCGATTCACGCGCACTAATGATCCTTTCTTGAGCTTGCCTGCCATTACTTATCCCTAATATCGATATGAGTAAACGCTTTCCAGCCATTATCCCTCATAATTAACGCCTGAGTGTAGGGGCGACCCGCTTGTACTAATTAGGGGTTGCTGCAGGGAGTCTGGTGGTGGGGATAGGGAGCAGGGGAAGCAGGGGGAGCAGAGGAAGCAGGGGGAGCCATAGTACATTTTCCCTGATAGCGGTGCAAGGGTATAAAACGGTTTAACCCTTTTTCCGTGAACAGGAGCAAATATCAATACCACTCAAAGCCCTGATAGCTAAGGGTTTGGGAGTTGTGCAGCAAGCCCTAATTACTGCCGTCCCTAGTTGCGCTGTCTTCGCCATAAACTGAACACAGCGACCATTAACTCTATTTAAAATAATAGTTAAACTCGCACCTCCCCACTAAAAACCCAATCCACCGCCGTGATCCCGATAAACCTCGATCCAATCATCGCTGCAATCACTGCGATCGCACGTCCAGCCGCCCCCCTACTCAAAAATAAGCTGGAACGGGACGAAACCGTCATCAAACTCCTGAAAAAATTTAATCTCGATCCCGAACATCCCCATCCTGACTTTACCAGTATCTATCAATACGCCTTTGTCGAATACGGCATCGGCAAACCCCAGCCAATCCTCAAACTATTCCGACAAAACGAGATTCAACAAGCTTTTCGCCAAGCCTTTGATCGCAATAACCCCTCCATTCTCCTGCAACAAGGGGAAGCCTTTCTCGACGGATACGCCTTGGGGGATGAAATCCGAGAATTAAGAATTGACCCCAAGCGTGAATTTGCTGCATTTGCTACCGTATTCATTGAAGTGGCTAAGCGATCGCGCACTCCAGCAGACGTTCTCACCAACCAGAAAATCGACTCCCTACACAAATCGATGAGAACCCTGCATGAACGCCTGGAACGACTCCCCACCTTAGCCGGAATTCGCACCGAGATAGCGCGGTTGGCGGCACAGGAATCTCTATTATCAGCCCAGGAATCATCAACCGAAATCCCATGTCGCCCGTCGTCCAGTTATGACGGATTTGATAGTGGAAGCATTGCCAGATATTGAAGCAGGTAAACCGGTGGATATGTCCAGGGTTTATCTGTATGCGGTGTGGCGTAAGATGGAACGGGATATTAAAGCCGAACGCACGTTTACATCGTTGGCAGATAAGCTTTATTTTCTCTGTGAGTTGGCGTGGGAGATGTTGTCATGGGTACGTTCAGTTGCTTTTAGTCCAGATGGTGAAACGATTGCTAGTTGTAGCCGGGATGAAACCATTAAGCTTTGGGATGTCAAGACTAGCGAGTGCCTAAAAACTATGGCAGATAGACCTTATGAGGATATGAATATCACAGGCGTTATCGGTTTAACCGAAGCCGAAAAAACCACACTCAAAACTTTAGGCGCAGTAGAACTAACACAAGATTAAGAATTGGGGAACCCGCGCAGGCGGGTTTTGTTTGTGTAGCTGCGGTTTCAACCGCCCATCCAGTTTAAATACCCTCATACCCCAGCACTCAAGATTTGATTAACCGTCAAATTCAACTCTGGAAAAATTGCTGAAACAATCCGCTCATCTCCCCGAAACTGCTGCACCTGGTACACACCATCAACGAGTTGATAAACCGAAAACGTCGGTTGCTTGGGATTACCAATATAACGCCTACCGCCTAATCCCAGATAATCTACAATCCAATACTCAGGAATGCCCATCGCCTCATAATCTTCCAATTTCAGGGCATAATCATCACTCCAATTCGTGGAAACCACTTCTATAACCAAACGGATAGAAGTCCCAAACATAATAATAGATTCATTGTCCCAGCGAGGTTCATTATTCGCCACACCCACCTTATCTAAAACAATGACATCCGGCTCATAACTCGACTCGCGTCCAGGTTTAACAACGCATTCCTTGGGTATAAAATAAGGCAGTTGAGAACGCCGAATTTCCAGGAACAGTTCCCCAGATATAAACCCAGCGACTTCTGAATGTTTCCCCCTTGGTTGAGGCACTGCAATAATTACCCCGTCGTGCAGTTCATAGCGATACTCTGGATTCTCTGGATACCAGGCAATGAATTCGTCAAATGTTAATTGTTTTGGTATGGCTTGAATCATCGTCTCACAACCTTAGCAATACCTGAATCCTTCAATTTTTACACACCTCACACTGAAATCTTACTTGGTCGTTGGTGACTGACAGCGCGGGCAAAAATGAGACGAACGCCCAGACAACTTAATCCGCTCAATTGGGGTCTCACAGACGCGACAAGGCTGTCCTGTGCGACCATAGACCCAAGCGACTCCACTGTAATTGCCATTGACCCCCTGGACATTGAGAAAGCTGCTGAAGGTTGTGCCACCCGCCTCAATCCCCGCTTTTAAGACTTGAATAATCCCTTGGTGCAGACGTTCAATTTGGTCTACACTTAATCGGGCGCAAACGGTTTGAGGATGAATCCCACTCACGAATAAGGCTTCATCGGCGTAGATATTCCCCACACCTGCAACCAGGGATTGGTCGAGGAGGGCGGTTTTGATGGAACGCTGAGACTTTTTCAGCTTCTGTGTCAAATACTCTGGAGAGAAAGCTTCTGAGAAGGGTTCAGGTCCTAAATTTTGCAACCCCGTGATAATGCGATCGCACTTTTCCCCCGGCGGCACCCACCACATCCGACCAAAGGTGCGTTGATCCACAAAGCGCAATTCCTGTCCTTGAGGAAAAAACAAGCGCACTCGCGTATGCTTCTGTAAGGGTTCCGTTTGCTGAATCCATAAAAGTTGTCCACTCATCCGCAGATGCACCCCTAACCAGCCAGCATCCCCATTCTCAGAGTGGCTAAGTTGAGCCAGCAGATATTTACCTCGTCGATGCCAATCGGTAATTCTCGTCTGCTTCACACCCTCCAAAAACGCTGCCACAGAAACAGGGTAGGCGATGGTGCGCGGGAGCAACACATCCCCACCCTGAATATCCTGGGTACAAGTAATTTGCTTGAGACCCAGACGAATTGTTTCCACTTCCGGCAATTCAGGCACGGCTTCGTGTGATACCGTTCCTTTACTTCTTAGCTTTCTTCTTAGCCGCTTCCACGACTATGAGTTCGTTTTCAGCAAAGTTATTGGTATTGATGCCGGCATAGTTGACTTTATCGAAACGGACGATGACAGGATAGATAATGCCGCTCTTGTCTACTGTTGCCACGACTCCCACATCGTTAAACCAGTAGGATTCTTTGCGTTTAATCCGAACTTTCGCGCCGCGTTCTATTTCTGCCATATCAGTTTTTCCCTTACGAATCTAGTTTTACAGCGTACTACTGGATGAGGGGTGTCTGCTTACTCTGTGTTTTAAGTTTTATTACAAAGATAAGTTGAAAAGCCCCTTGTTTCCAGATATAGAGGGAGATAGGGTGGGATGGCGGGGTGCGGGAGCATTGTAGGACGTAGCATGCTACGTCTCTACACCGATAGAACTCCTACCCTCCTACCCTCTTGAGTCTAATCCCGCCATCGCACCTGTACGAAATGAGCAGGTCGTCCCCAGATATCTGAGGTATCGCTAATATCGTCAACAGCTAGATTAAATGGAATAGCAGTGGTTAGGTAGCGTTGAGCGAGGATACCAATGTCAGGGGCAAGTTGGGTAGCTGTGGCGGTGGCTAAACCCAAACCAATTAGTTGCTCAATCGGACCACGGGGTAGGAGGAGATGGGCGCCTAGGGCAAGTCCAGCCGTTAACATCATGCCAACGGAGAGATTCGTACCGCAACGAGGATGTACAGCTAAATTCCATTCCCCTTGGGTGAGACGGTTCAACGCCAGAGGAACCGCACGTCTTAAGTCTGATAAATTCACCTGACCGTAGAGGTAAAATCCTTGTTCGGTGGATAAACCGCCTAAAGTATCATTATCCATCTCATGCACGGTGGTGGCTGTACCCGCACGACTGCTACCGGGGCGTGACGTATAGTTGACGTTGGCTAAATCAGCCAGAACCCAAACCGTAGCATGTTCAAGAGCATGAACTTGACGCAGCATTAACAGTTCTTGTAACCCTGGTACAAAAGGCAGTTGCTTGAGTAAGTCAGTATCTTGGCTGGGATAGGGCGTGGGAAAGTTAAAATCCCAAGTCTGAGCAGAATTCGTATAAGTCATGGCAGGATGTACTCTCAAACTAGCCGATATTCTTTCAACTTTAGCGTTCGTTATTGGGGAAGTGTTGACCCTTCGCTTCCCTAGGCTCAAGGGTATGGCGCGTGAGTGTTGAATTTTGAGTGTGTAGGGGTGGGTTTCACCATTATCGTTTCTGACCTCACAAAAGATGTGACTCGCGCCCGCCCTCATTTCCCCTGCACCTGAGCATCCCCGCACCCTCCGCACCCATAACGACGCGATAAGTTTTGCCGCGATAGAATACCAGGTAAGCATTGCTGTATCTAGACACCGTACATCTTATTCCTCTCTAGTGGTCTCCCCCGTGCAAAAAAAGCTCTCGCAACATCTGGTCTCCCCCGTGCAAAAAAAGCTCTCGCAACATCTGGTCTCCCCCGTGCAAAAAACGCTCTCGCATCCCCTGGTCTCCCCCGTGCAAAAAACGCTCTCGCATCCTCTGGTCTCCCCCTTTTGAAGGGGGACGGAAGGGGGATCTAAAAGGGGGACGGAAGGGGGATCTATAAGGGGGACGGAAGGGGGATCTATAAGGGGGACGGAAGGGGGATCTATAAGGGGGACGGAAGGGGGATCTAAAGGGGGACGGAAGGGGGATCTAAAAGGGAAGAGGGGGATCGCAATTTGACAGACGTAGCAGACTACGTCTCTACATAACTTTTGACGTTTGACTTACCTCATGAGTAATTTTCCAGACTTATCCAGCCACGGTTTCAGGGTTGTTCGAGAATTGGGTCATAATCGCGCAGGTGGGAGAGTCACCTACCTGGCGGTGCCAATTCCTCCCCTGACGTCAAAGGGAACGCTAAAAGAACCCGTTGTGATTAAACAGTTTCAGTTTGCCCAAAGTGAGGCAAACTGGTCTGATTATGAAGCCATCGAACGGGAAATTCAAGTGTTACGTGGATTGAATCATCCAGGAATTCCTCAATATTTGGGTTCATTTCAAACCGCAACCGGGTTTTGTTTAGTCCAGGATTATAAAAAAGCCGCGTCTTTAGCTGTTCGGCGTAGTTTTGACCCCGATGAAATTAAGCAAATTGCTGTTTCATTACTCAATATTCTAGTTTATTTACAAAATCGCATTCCGCCAATTAGTCACCGGGATATTAAACCGGAAAATATCCTAGTTGATGATGAGTTGAATGTCTACCTGGTTGATTTTGGCTTGGCGCATATCGGCGGGAGTGAAATTGCCATGAGTAGTGTGGCGAAGGGGACTATTGGGTTCATCGCTCCGGAATTACTGTTTAATCAACAAGTGAGTGAGGCGTCGGATCTCTATGGGTTAGGCGCAACGCTAATTTGTTTACTCACGGGTATTGCCTCAACCGATATTAGCCAGTTAATTGATGAAGACTATCGGATTAATTTTAAACATCGGGTTCCTCGGCTGAGTTTACGTTGGATTGAGTGGCTGCAAAGGATGGTGGAACTGAAACCAAAAGACCGTTTTCTAGATGCAGCAACCGCGTTAGAGGCGCTGAATCCAATTTATGTGATACGAGTACCAGAGGTGAATCTCAATGTCTCGTGTTTGGAATTCACGGCGAAGAAATTGGGGGAAAAGATAACTAAAAAGGTCATTCTGACGAACTCTGTTCCCGATACGGTATTGGAAAGCCGTTGGCAAATCGCCCCCCATCTGAGTGATCCACCCCACACGCCTGATTTCCATGAATGGATTTACCTTGAGCAAACTCATTTTGTCAGCAATCAAGTGCTGGGCAAAATTACCGTTGATACGCGGAAGTTGATGGCGAATAAGCTCTATGAGCGGGAGATATTAATTCATAGTAATTCCCATCCGGAAACCCAAAGCTTAACCCTAAAGGTGAAGACAGCACCTGTGCCGATTCCAGCGAAGAAATTACCCTATTTTTCGGTAGGATTATTGATTTTCTTTGCCGCCGCCGCCACCTGGGTGGAAACAATGGCATGGGATGGTATTGTGAGTCATAGTGGCACAATTGGTGTTGCGATCGCGATTTTCATTTCGGTGTTAGTGGCTCTGTTGGGACTTGTGGCGGCGATTACGTCGGGGTGGATTAGTCAGGGGATGGCAAAGGTGCGATCGCGCTTTGGGGTCAAGGTGAAAGCCCTAGATACCGTGGCTTCCGTTTTTTTTGCAGGTGTCGCGGCGATATTTGCCGCCCGATTTGGCGCTCAATTTCGGGCGACGGATATGGCAATTGCGGCATTTGCGGCGGTGGATGCGGTAGTATTTATGGCGGCATTTGAAGGAGAAGGCGTTGCTCAAAGTTGTGTGCAACGGGGGTTTAGTCAAGGGTTAGCATTGGGGGTTTCTGTCTTATCCGCCGCCTTGGGAATTAGTTTAGGAATAGCTTTAAAGTTAGGGGTTGTCAATGGTATGGTTTTGGGAGCAATTTTAGGCACAGGTTTTCCTTTAGCCACGTTAATTCTTTATCCGCCATTGGATCGGGCAAAACGCATTGCCCGTTATCGGAAATTTGAGCAGGATTTAATTAAACCGTAATCAGAAGGCTGATGAATCAGGGCGGGTTTTGTTGTTCATTTATTGGTTACAAGTAGTTTTAGTCGCTAAACCCGCCCCTACAATTGTTCCTAAATCTGCCCCTACCATTGCCGTGGTACGTCTCGATAGATTCCTATTAAAATACTAATGAAATTTAATGAACTCAATGCCAAAATGCGGGTTTATGAAACCGCCCATGATCACTGCGTTTTGCCGGGATTATATATGATAGCGCGGTTAGATGGGCGGGGTTTTACACGGCTAACGCGGGAAGTGCATCCATTTGAAGCACCCTTTGATGAAAAGTTTCGAGATTCGATGATTCTCACCGTAGAACATTTGATGAATTGCGGCTTAAAAATTATCTATGGGTATACTCAAAGTGATGAAATATCGCTGCTTTTTGATATCGCCGAATCTGCCTTTAATCGCAAATTACGCTACAGCGCAGTCTTCGTTTACCCATCGGCAAGAAAGCTGTGCGTCGGGCGATTACTGAATTGCGAGAAACTTATCGCACAGCAGTGAATGAACCGGAATGGATGATGTTGGCACAGGTTGCCAAAACTAAACAGATGCCGAATCAAGATGAGTATCGCAAACTGTTATTTAATCGCTGTATTTTAGAATATCGATATTTAGATGACGGAGGAGAAATTAAAGTTTGGCATGATGTCCATCCCTTAATTTATGGGATTGAGCGTTTTCAATCAGCATTGAATCAACTGTTGTAGTTCGTAGTAAGGGAACCTTAGCCTATCATCGTATCGCAGAGCAGGCATTCATCTGTGTTAACTTAACATTGCAACTCTAAATAAGAAATCCCCCCTAGCCCCCCTTTTTAGATCCCCCTCCCGTCCCCCTTCAAAAGGGGGAAGCTATAGGATGCTTCGCTTTTTTTGCACGGGGGAACAAGAAAAAGGGAAACCATGAAATTACTCAAAGTCTCCCTTTTTGAAACAAAATATATCAGCTAGTAGGGTGGGTTAGGCGGAATTTAATTGGCGTGATAATCCTTTACTGAACTATCCGCCGTAACCCACCGATAAGCTGTCACTGGATAGCTTATCGGCTAAAAACACTATAGTCAGTAGGGTGGGCATTGCCCACCTGATATATTGGTAAAATAGTGGCATAAATTTGACAATTAAACCGGGCGCACGTCGGTGCGCCCCTACGGTATCTGAACAGAATATATCAGCATCACAGCAATGATCCGAAACCTGACCGAATGGGATAAAGACGACAAGGGCGACGCCGAGGACGAATATGAAGCCCTGCGGCGTTCTCTAAGTTGGACAGAAGGGTTTGGTTTGCTGTTTGTTGACTGTACTCCCGCCACAGCCGAGAAATTAATTGATGATGTTAGGAAAGATTTACCGCAAAAAAGAATCGAGGTTTTACGTCTTACCGAACCGATTGAGAATCTCTATACCGAAATCGCCGCTTTACCGAATCGGGATAGTATCGATATCTTATTTATTCAAGGGCTAGAGCATTCGATTTATGACTATGAAAAGACAATCAAAGATAGTACAGAACGTCGCAACTATTCCTTGTTTTCCGTTCCGCGTTTATTAGGACATCTGAACCTACAGCGAGAATCATTCCGCGACCATTTTAATATCTGTTTTGTCTTTCTATTACCCAAATTTGCCCTAACCTATTTCAACCGCCGCGCCCCCGACTTCTATGACTGGCGTTCTGGTATGTTTAAATTAGAAAATCGAGGTGAGTTGGCTTTAGCAGAGTTATCTCAAGGAGAAGATAAGTTTTGGGTGAATCAAGGTGTTCAGCAATATAAAGCTGGGGATTTAGTCGATGCAATTGTTTGTTGGGACAAAGCTTTAGATATTGCCCCTGATACCCATATCGCTTGGTTCAACCGAGGTGTGATTCTATCTGAGTTAGGACGATTTGAGGAAGCGATCGCTAGCTACGATAAAGCCTTACAATTTAAACCTGATGACCATCTAGCCTGGAGCAACCGGGGTTTAGCCTTGTCTGAGTTAGGACGATTTGAGGAAGCGATCGCTAGTTACGATAAAGCCTTACAATTTAAACCAGATTTGTATCAAGCCTGGGACAATCGAGGTTTTGCCCTATGTAAGTTAGGACGAATACAGGAAGCGATAATTTCCTGTAATAAAGCTCTGGAAATCCAACCAAATTACGCTAAGGCATTTTACAACAAAGCTTACTATTTTGCATTGCAAAACAATATTGACCTAGCCCTGGAAAACCTGCAAAAAGCTATCACGCTGAATCCCGACGAATACCGAGAAATGACAAAAACCAATTCTGAATTGGATAACCTTCGTCAAGATCCGCGATTTCAAGCGTTGATTCAATAGAACACCGATTAACGTTATCAGTGATTCAGTTATCAAAGAGTTTATCAGCCTCTAGTGGTGTGGTACACCGAATTTGATAGATTAGTCTTAGGCACGGAAAAATCATCGGATCAGGGGCTAAAGCCCCGACTACGAACGAACCCCAAAGGAGATCCACACTATGTCAATCTTACAACTTCAAAATGGTACAACCTACACCCAACTCAACGACATTACCCAGGAATTAGCCGCCCTGAATGTGCAACTCAATCATTGGTCAGTTGGCGATAATCCAGAGATTCGCCACCTGTTGGCGCAAGATTCCTTAACTGATGAAGAAAAGGAACAAATCCTACAAGCGCTGGATAACTATTTTGAACACCTGAAACAAACCGCAGGTTATCAATCTCGCGATTTAATTGTGCTGCATCCCGATATCCCTAATCTGGACACGATGCTATCTAAATTTGACCGTTGTCACTACCATACCGATGACGAAGTGCGCTACATTGTCGCGGGTGAAGGGGTGTTTGGTTTTGTGCGTCCCGATGGTTCTCAGGTGGAATTAACTGTGCAGCCAGAAGAATATATTAATGTCCCCGCGAATACGGAACATTGGTTTCATTTAACGCCATCTCGACGGGTGAAAGCGGTGCGTTATTTCACCACAACAGAAGGGTGGGTTCCAGAATATACGGGAACGGAAATTAATTTTGAGGCATAAATTTAGCCACGGTAGGAGCATAGCACACCTAATTTTATGGATTAAAATTACGTCCGGAAACCGTAGGGGCGCACGTCAGTGCGCCCTTTCCTGACGCCCGATTCAATCATAAAAATGAACCCAAAATTTTAGCCATGTCACATCTGTGCTGGCAAGGTTTTAAGCTGTGTATATCTACTCCTCAACATTTTCCCCCTCATCCCCTAACCCCAACTCCGGACCGTGGGGAGAAGGGGAACCGGATTTTCTTGCTCCCCTCTCCCCTTTTTTCCCCCCTTTTTTCCCCCCTTTTTTCCCCCCTTTCAAAGGGGGGCTAGGGGGGATGGGGGCTAGCTCACAAGGGTAGGTTTTTTACCTTAACGGTATAATGGGGGTAAGACTTGGAAGACCTGGAGGGAAAGTGGACAAGGAAGAAGACCAAAAAACCATCAAAACTCATGAAGATCTAATTATTTATCAAAAAGCGTTTGATG
>NZ_JAVJZI010000151.1:0-42153 GCF_040223135.1 Coleofasciculus sp. G3-WIS-01 | reverse complement strand
AACGAGTAGGTGCATTCTGTCCGCGAATATATCGTTCCAGAACCTCGATATTCGCTCCACCCACAGACTCAATAGCATAGGAGTCATTCCAGAATTCCCTTTTGCTATCGTCATCCTTTTTCCAAAAGAACTGAGCCAGATACTCAGAAAACTCCTTGTTAACCTTACCACTATTAACAGTCTTCAAGTTATTGATGAACTTAGAAAGTTGCATCTGTGGGTAATAAGAAAACAGCAGATGAACATAGTCATCCTCTCCGTTGAATTCAATCACTGTTACTCCCCATTTTTCGCACAGCCCCCTAATGCTGGTTTCGAGCTGTTCTAGTAGTGCAGCATTAATGCACTTCCCTCGATACTTGGTCGTCAGCACTAAATGTGCTTTAAGGTCTGAGACGGAGCGAGAACTAGACCTGTAGCGTTTCTTTTTAACCATAGTGCGGTACAATACAAGACATGAAAACAGCCTACCAATACCGCCTGTATCCCAGTGACAAGCAAAAGATCTCCCTCAACAATGGATTGAGGGTTTGTCGCTATTGGTACAACCGGATGCTGGGTGAACGACTGGATTGGTGGGAGCAGAACCGATGTCCGGTTAATTCCTGTCCCCTGATTTGTCACTTGCCCGAACTCAAGGAACTGATGGGGAAAAATACCATGGCTTCTCTATTGGAGGCTTCAGGTGTGGAAATTGCGATCGCGTGAGTGAGAAAGATCCGAACTTAAACCCAGGCTGAGGTTTGTTACTCTAGCTTTGAGGTAGAGAACTATTAGCCCAGTTTATCGATTAAATCCTTGGAGTAGAGGAGAAACCCTTCATGGCTGCAACTGACTTTAAAGACTACTATGCCGTCCTGGGAGTTAGCAAGACGGCTAGTGCGGATGAAATTAAAAAGAGTTTTCGACGTCTGGCGCGGAAGTACCACCCAGACATGAACCCGGGTGACAAACAAGCTGAGGCTCGATTTAAAGAAGTTAGCGAAGCCTACGAAGTCTTGTCTGACCCCGAAAAACGCAAGAAATACGATCAGTTTGGTCAGTACTGGAAGCAAGCAGGAGTTGGTGGGTATCCTGGAGCCGGGGGTGCTAATGTTGATTTCGGTAATTTTGATTTTGGTCAATACGGTAGTTTTGACGAGTTTATTAACGAACTTCTAGGGCGCTTTAATACAGCCGCTACAGGTACGCCAGGAGGTACGGGAACTCGCCGGACGTACACCTATCGCTCTACTCCGGGCGGAGCAACGGGTTCGGGTTTTAATAATGACTTTACCAGTGGCTTTGGTGGCTTTAACGATTTCTCTGGCTATGAAAATGGCAAAGCAGCAGCTGGGACTGATCGGGAAGCGACAATTACGTTGAGCTGGTCTGATGCTTTCCAGGGTACGCAAAAACGGATTAATTTGGGCAGTGAAGTCATCGAAGTGCGGATTCCGCCCGGCGCTAAACCAGGGAGTCGTGTTCGTGTTCGAGGCAAGGGTCAAGTGAGCCAATACAACCAGCAACGCGGTGATTTGTACTTGATTGTAGACTTAAAACCTCATGCCTTCTTCCAGTTCGAGGGCGATAATCTTCTGTGTGAAGTGCCAGTGATGCCCGATGAGGCAGTATTGGGCGCCACTATTGAGGTGCCGACTCCTGATGGGAAGGTCAGTGTTAATGTGCCCGCCGGGATTCGTTCGGGTCAATCTTTACGTTTGCGCGGTAAAGGCTGGACTCAACCTAAAGGTGGACGCGGTGACCAACTGGTGCGGATTATCATTGCTACACCAAAAGATATCACACCAGTTGAGCGAGAGTACTATGAAAAAATCCGGGCAAGCCGTCATTTTGATCCCCGCAGCTATTTGTCTCAGGTAAGTCTTTAGAGGGTGCTGGGAGAGTTTTGAGTTGTGAGTTTTGAGTTGCGATCCTTCATTACCTTCAAGGGCATGACGCCTCTGTTGTGTAGGGGCTCTTTTCACTATTTTTACCTCACAAAAGATGCGGCTAAACTCGCCCTGAGTGTTCCAGATGTAGCATTCTACGTCTGGAACACATCATCTCCCTCATCTCCGGAGTCCCCCCAGGGAATCTGAAGAAAGACATGGGTAATGCAGAGTTTTAGGGTACAGGGATGCAGGGTGCATCCTATTGTTTTTTTTGTAAAGATAAATAAACTTAACCCGATAGTAAATCAAAATAAGTAACAGCTTTATAACGTTTTTTAAACTTATTCGTGGATTCAGTCACAATAGTGGGAAATTTATATTAGCTTATGATTAGATAGCTCAAAAACTGCATGTATTGTCATATCATGTCCAATTGAACCTGTGAATCAAGGACAGACGCAGGAGTTGGGAGAGACGGAAACAAGCCGTGTTTTTTTATTGGCAAAGTTTGACATGATATAACAACCAAGTTCAGTACATCTGGGAAAAAGAGTAGAGATAAATGGCGAGCGATAGCCAGATTAGAACAATCGCCTCACCACAGCTTCCGTGAAAACAGGGGGAAATTTGATTCAACGCTAGCCCAGAATTTGACGTGAGCGAATGAGGCTGACCCTTGTTTTAAACTCCCATCAAGTTTAACTATTTTTTACAGTCATTCCTCTAAATCCGAAAAAGAAATAATAACTTGAGGGTTATGATCGAGAAAATGCCTCAATTTATCATCGAATTGGCATGAGTCAACTTATGAAAAAGTTCGATTTGAAAAAGTCCCAATGGATGAACAGTGCCAGAAAAAAATATCAGCCTGAAAAATTATCATGGACAGGCAATAGTCCGGAGCAAATAAAATGGATGCGGATATTGTATGAGACCCTTCCATGCATTTATTTCACCCTGAATTTTGATGGGGTGATTTTGGATGTAAGTCAGTTCGGTGCAGCATACTTGGGGTATGATTTTTGGGAATTAGTGCAAAAGCCAATTCATCGGCTTTTCGAGCAAGACAGCCAATGCCAGTATCAAACTTTATTGACTAATCTAAGTAAACATCCCACTGAAATTCATCACTGGGAAACTCGGTTGATTGGTAAAGATGGCAGGATTGTTTGGGTTAAGGCAAGAATCCGTTTGCTCCCGATAACCGCCTCTAATTCGATCATCAGTCTCGTTTGTGAAGATATGACGACGGCTAAGTCACAAGCATTGCCCCCAACTCCTCTGAGCAATAATAATGAAGCTGTTTTCATCACCAATGACAAGGGTAATTTTACCTATATTTGTCCTCAAGTCACCTCTATTTTTGGCTATTCTTTATCTGAAGTCCGCGCTCTGGGTAATATTACTAAACTGCTGGGCAACCTGCCCTTGAATTGGCAAGCTTTAGCGGCTACAGGGAAGGTTGGTAATATTGAGCTAGAAATTACCGATAAGACAGGCAAACCTCATACTTTAGTCGTTAATGTCAAGCAGGTTTCTATCCAGGGAAGGACAATACTTTATCGTTTGCGTGATATCACAAATTGCCAGTCTATTGAAGACAAATGGCAACCAAAAGCTGATCAGTTGGCGGATGGAGTAGCGGTTCCGACTATGGAACAACTGAGTGATAACCAATACACCCAAGACATTCTCCAAGAGAGTGAAGCCCGATTCCGCACCATGGCAGATAGCGCCCCTGTGCTGTTATGGATGTCCGGTACAGATGGGTTATGTACGTTTTTTAATCAAGGCTGGTTAAAATTTACCGGACGTAGTCTGGAGCAAGAATTGGGTAATGGTTGGGCGGAGGGGGTGCATTCCGATGACTTGTCAAGCTTAGAGACGTATCAGGAGGCGTTTAATGCTCGTCAAGGGTTTCGGATGGAATATCGCCTACGACGAGCAGATGGAGACTATCGCTGGATTTTAAATACAGGAACGCCACGATTTACCCCCAATGGTCAGTTTTTAGGCTATATCGGCTCTTGCATCGATATTACCGATCGCAAACAAACCGAAACAGCCGTGCAACAGCAATATCTGCGAGAGCGGCTAATTGGTGCGATCGCGCAACGGATTCACTATTCCTTAGACTTAGACGAAATTCTCAATACCACTGTAGCCGAAGTGCGGCAAATTTTGGCGTGCGATCGCGTACTTGTCTTTCGCCTCTATGAAGATGGGAGTGGTGTGGTAGAGGTTGAATCCGTGGGTTCTCAGTGGAAACCCATTTCCGGAACTGTGATCAATGATCGCTACTTTGCCGAGGACTATATCCATCTTTACCAAAAAGGGCGCGTCCAATCCGTCGAAGATATTTATAACGCTGGGTTAACCGACTGTCATATTGAATTACTCGCTCAATTCCAAGTAAGAGCAAACCTGGTTATCCCGATCGTCCATGAGGAACGCTTGTGGGGATTACTTGTGGCTCAACAGTGCCAAACCCCCCGCAAATGGCAACCGTGGGAAATTGAGTTGCTGCAAAATCTTTCCACTCATACAGCCGTTGCCATTCAACAATCGGAACTCTATCAGCAAGCCCAAACCGAAATCCACCAACGCCAGCAAGCAGAAGCCACGTTGCGACAACAGGTTCAGCGAGAGCAGTTAATCGGCGCAATTACTCAACGCATTCGTCAGTCGCTGAACTTAGAGGACATTCTCGAACGCACCGTGGCGGAAGTACGTCAGGTTCTGCAAACAGATCGGGTAATTATTTTGCGCTTCAATCCCGACTGGAGTGGCAAGGTGGTTGTCGAATCCGTAGATTCACGCTGGTGTTCGATTTTAGGCAACCAGATTTATGACCCCTGTTTTGAAAAAAACTACCTCTCACTCTACCAACAAGGTCGCGTGAGAACCCTGGATGATATCTATGGGGCTAATCTGAGCCAGTGTTATATTAACTTACTCGCCAAATTCCAGGTACGGGCTAACCTGGTTGTGCCAATTGTCCACAGTGAAAAACTACTACCCATCCCACAATCCCAACTCAATGTCTCAACAGCAACTCAAAGCCCAACGCGCTTGTGGGGACTGCTGATTGCCCATCACTGTAATGCACCCCGGAAATGGCAATCCTTTGAGATTGACTTACTCGACGGGTTAGCTTCTCAGGTTGCTATTGCCATTCAACAAAGCCAACTGTACGAACAGGCAAAATCTCTGTTCTGGCGAGAGCGAGTCCTTAATCAAGTCACTCAAGCCATCCGCTGTTCATTGGACTTAACCACAGTGTTTGAGACAACCGTCCGCGAGATTGGCGAACTATTACCCGTTGATCGTGCCCAAATTGTACAATATTTGCCAGAGAGCCAGTGTTGGTTATCCGTGGCAGAATATCGCCGCTCTCCAGAGGATCGCAGTAATCTGGGACTGGAAATTCCGGATCAAGATCATCCCCTAGCTGAACGGCTCAAGCAATTAGAAATTATTACGGAGGATAGGAGTACATTTAGCCAAGGCTTAGCTGAAGACTTGCCGGGAGCTTGGTTATGGGTTCCCTTGCACTTCAATTCTCAGATATTAGGGAGTTTAGCTTTAGGTAAAACCAGTCATCCCGACTCCTGGGAAAAATCAGAGGTAGAATTAATCGCCGCCATTGCCGACCAAGTCGCGATCGCGATCGGTCAAAGTCAACTGTACCATCAGGCTCAGTATCACCTCAAACGAGAACAAGCGATCAATCACCTAACTCACGCGATTCGTTGCTCACTCGACTTAGAAACGATTTTTTCTACCGCTACCCAGGAAATTGAGAGCCTTTTGCAAGTGGATCGCGCTCAAATTATCCAGTATATTCCCGAACGCCAACTCTGGGTAAATGTAGCGGAGTCGTGTCGCGATGAATGTTTGCCCAAAGTCTTGGGTGTAGAAATTCCCGATACCAATAACCCCTTGGCTGAACGACTCAAAGGCTTAGAAGTGGTGCGGATTAACGATACCCGCTGTTTGGCAGACACAACCAATACAGCCGTCGCGCAACAGTTTCCTGGGGCGTGGTTGTTGGTTCCCCTGCACTGTGGTAACTCAGTTTGGGGCGCTTTAGGATTGATGATGGATAATCGAACCTACGATTGGCAAAACGCCGAGGTAGAGTTAATGTGTACCATCGCCGATCAATTAGCGATCGCACTCCAACAAGCGGAACTCTATGAAAAAAGTCGCAGGGCACAAGCCAAAGCATTAACCCACGCCCAACAGCTTGAGCAAACCCTCTCCCAACTCCAGAAAACCCAAGCGCAGTTGGTGCAAAGTGAAAAAATGTCCAGCTTAGGACAGTTAGTCGCGGGAGTTGCCCATGAAATCAATAATCCAGTTAACTTTATTTATGGTAATTTAGTCCACGCCAGTGACTATGCCACCGATCTGTTGGGTTTAATCGAACTCTATCAACAGCAATATCCCCAGCTCACGCCAGAAATCCAGTCAGAAATGGAAGCCATCGATCTGGAATTTTTGGTCGAAGACTTGCCCAAACTTCTGGATTCCATGAAAGTTGGAGCGGAGCGGATTTGTGAAATTGTCTACTCCCTGCGAAATTTTTCCCGTATCGCTGAAGCCGATATGAAAGCCGTAGATATTCATGAGGGCATTAATAGTACCCTGATGATTCTGCGAAACCGACTCAAAGCACGGGGTGATAATCCGGGTATTCAGGTGATTCAAGAATACGGTAATCTGCCGCAGGTTGAATGTTACGCGGGACAAATGAATCAAGTGTTTATGAATTTGCTAGTCAATGCCATTGATGCCATTGATGAGCAAAACAAAAAGCGGTCATTGGATGATATTAAAGCCAATCCTAGTATAATTAGAGTGCAGACTGAACTCTTAGATAACCAAGCGGTGGCGATCCGAATTATCGATAATGGTCCCGGAATGACGGAGGAGGTTAAGCAACAGCTATTTCATCCTTTCTTTACGACTAAACCGGTGGGGACGGGGACAGGTTTAGGATTATCGATTAGCTATCAAATTGTAGTTGAAAAACATAACGGTCGGCTTTTGTGTCAGAGTAAGTTAGGACAGGGAACAGAGTTTGTGGTTCAGATTCCAGTGCGTCAACATCTGGGTAAGGGTTGATACCGAGTTGCGCTCAAACATAGTAGATAGGAAAAGCAGGGGAAGCAGGGGAAGCAGGGGAAGCAGGGGAAGCAGGGGAAGCAGGGGGAGAGAAAGTTATATCTTTTTCATCCCTCGTAATAACACAGAACCCAGAGGACGAGCAACTAATCAAGGAGCGAGATCACCTTCTCCATCTCCGCATTTGGAGATAAGAATGAAAACAAATGTTTAAAGCGGAGTTTACCTTGCTTATCGACTAGAAACTGAGCAGGTAAAGGCGCTCCCAGTGCTTGACCAACTTGATAGGTTTGAAAGGTGCGACAACTCGGATCACTCAATAGGGGTATTTTTAATCCTAAATCCTTGACCACTGTTTGGCTTTGCTGAGGATCAGTACTCGTTATCATTAACACCTCTACCCCCTTCTGGGTAAATTGCTCGTATTGCTCATTCATCGCCTGAATATGAGGATAGCAAAGGGGGCAATATTGCTTTTCGGTAAAAATGCGGGTAAACGCCAGTAGAACAGGTTGCTGTTCTCGGTAACTCGATAATCTCACCTGACGATTATTTGTGATGTCTGGTAGTTCAAAATCTGGAGTCAGTTGTCCTAATCTCAACGGATTAGTAGCCGGGATGGGAAAAAAATTACGCAGAAAACGCTCGTTAAATAAACCCCTAAAGTCAGTTGATGTTAGCATTGACTTCACCTGATCCAACAACTTATTTTATCGCAAAAGGTAGCCATTAAAGAAAGTTCTAACCGTTACGACGGAAGCTATAACGGCAAAGGGCGCACGGGGCGTGCGCCCCTACCAGATAGGTGGGTAAGCGTTAAACGGCTGAGAAGTAAACCTTGGACTTAACGGGATCGGGAACCATGGTTTTGTCTCCGGGTTGCCAACCTTGAGGGCAAACTTCATCTGGATGCGCCTGAACGTATTGAGTCGCTTTCAGAGTCCGCAACACTTCGTCTACATTCCGACCGAAAGAGAGGTTGTTGATGGTCGAATGCTGGATAATGCCATCTTTGTCGATAATAAATAATCCTCGCAGAGCTACACCAGCATCTGGGTCAAGGACGTTGTAAGCGGTGCTGATTTCTTTCTTGATATCAGATACCAGAGGATAATTCAGATCACCCACACCACCACTTTTGCGATCGGTTTGAATCCAAGCTAGGTGAGAGAATTCACTGTCCACGGAGATACCGAGAACCTGAGTGCCAACTTCTTTAAATTCACTAAAGCGATCGCTAAATGCTGTAATCTCTGTGGGACAGACAAATGTGAAGTCTAGCGGATAGAAGAATATGACTACATATTGACCCCGGTAGTCAGACAGCTTGATGGTCTTAAATTCTTGATCGACAACCGCCGTCGCACTGAAGTCAGGAGCCGGTTGACCAACTCGCAGACATCCTTCCATGAAATTATCCTCCTTGAATGCTTTGATGTATACGTTCGCTATAGGTGATCGGTAAAGTTTTAACAACTCTACCGCCGTCAATAAACACAAATTGTTTACGAACTGTTACGACTATATCATAGTCATAACGATTTTGAGAAAGCACGACGGCAGAAGGATGAATTATGAAGTCGGGGTATTTTAGACAGGCAAGTGCCGTCTCTAAATCCACCGATATCCGCTAAACTAGGCTATTTTAAGCAACATTGTTGGGTTTCTTGGCTTGATCAGCCTTGTAGAAGCGACGCGGAAGGTTCTGCGACAACGGGTTGGGTGCTATTGGGAGAAAAAAGTTGTGGTGAATTATTTGGATCGGCGGGAATGGCTGCTTACGAATGGATTAGGCAGTTTTGCCAGTGGTACAGTTGGCGATGCTCGCACTCGCACGTATCACGGCTGGTTGATTGCGGCACTCGATCCGCCTAGGCGTCGGACGTTGCTATTCTCTCATCTGGATACGAGTCTGGAGGTATCTGGCAAGATTTGGGCGCTTTCAACCAATTTATGGAATGGGGGTAAGACGATTGATCCGGTAGGATATCAATTTCTGCGCTCCTTTGAAACCGATCCTGTTCCTCAGTGGGTTTGGGGACATCAGCAGTGGCAATTGACGCGCCAACTGGTTATGCCTTACGGGTTAGTTGAGGATGAGCAAACCCGCCAATTTCATCACCGGATTCTGATTCAGTATTCCTATCAAGGTAGTGATGTGGCAACATTAAGGCTACGACCCCTAATTGCCGATCGCGACTTTCACCACCAGCAGTTTGATGAAGAAAATTTACAATTCTCGCAATTAGTCGGACATCAATGCCTTTACCTGCAAGCCATGCGTCCGGGTCAAGTGGGTACGCCTTGGCAGTTGGGGTGGAGTGCAGGCGAGTATCAACCCGATGAATTGTGGTATTGGAATTATTACTATCCTGAAGAAAATCAACGTGGGTTAGGCGATCGCGAAGATCTGTATAGTCCTGGTTATCTTACTATTTCTCTAGAACCGGGCGCAACCGTTACGTTGGAAGCGCGGGTGGGATGTCCTCAAGATACGGCAGAGCTCCAGTTAAATTCTCAAGTGTTTGAGGCGGCGGTGCAAGGGGAAAAAGAGCGACAAAATCAGTTAGTGGCGATAGCAGCAGGGGGAGCTGAGGGAGCTGGGGGAGCTGGGGGAGCAGGGGGAGCAGGGGGAGCTGAGGGAGCTGGGGGAGCTGAGGGAGCTGAGGGAGCTGAGGGAGCTGGGGACGATGAAATTAGAGCCTATCCATCTGTGATTCAATCGCAGCAAGAGTGGGAGACGATTTGGCGTCAGTTACTCAAAGCTGGGGATCAATTTATTGCCTGGTGCGCCTCCATTAGTAGTCCAACGGTGATGGCTGGCTATCCCTGGTTCAATGATTGGGGGCGGGATACACTGATCGCTTTGCCCGGATTGGCATTAGCTACAGGGCGTTTTAGTTTGGCAAGGGGATTACTCCAAACCTTTGGTAGTTATTGTCGTGATGGTTTAATTCCAAATACCTTTCCCGATGCGGAGAGTGAACCGATTTATAACAGTATTGATGCGTCTCTGTGGTGGCTGGAAGCCTTGGGATTGTATTTGGAAATTACCCAAGATTGGGATTTTTTGATTCAGCAATATCCAACAGTCCGAAAAATCTACAAAGCTTATACCGCAGGCACCCGTTACAATATTCAAGTTGACGCGGTGGATGGACTCTTAACCTGGGAAGCGCCGGATGTGGCGATTACGTGGATGGATGTGGTGCTGGATGGTCAACCGATTACACCCCGTCAGGGAAAAGCGATTGAAATTAATGCGCTTTGGTATTCGGCGTTGTGTTGGATTGCTAAATGGACTGAAAAAATGGCGACGGGTGAGGTTAAGGATCGGGTGCGTTTGTTACACCAGAATCAACATTATATCAAGCAAGCACAACAGGTGAAAACTTCGTTGCAAAAGTTTTGGAATCCAGAGCAAAGATACTTCTATGACACCATAGAACCCGATGATCACCGCAATACCCAAATTCGCCCCAATGCGGTAGTGGCGCTGTCTCTGTATCATTGTGGTTTTGAGTCGAATCAGGGGCGACAGGTGTTACAAGTAGCACGCGATCGCTTGTTAACTCCCTATGGTTTGCGAAGTCTTGATCCGGCTGACCCTGAGTATATTGGTTATTATGGCGGCGATCGCTGGCATCGGGATAGTGCTTATCACCAGGGAACGGTTTGGAGTTGGTTGATTGGATCGTTTAGTCGGGCGTGGAAACGCTTCTACCCGAGAGAACCCCTTCCCTTTGACTGGAAACCTTTGCTAGATCATCTACAGCACCAAGCTTGTCTGGGGTCTATTTCCGAGATTTTCGATGGAGACAAACCCCATCTCCCCCAAGGCGCGATCGCTCAAGCTTGGTCTGTGGCAGAATTAATCCGTTGCTTTAGGGAACAGGGAAATAGGTGGTAAAAATTAATGTTAATGGCGAGGAGCGTCATTTGTTATTTATCATTTGTCATTTGTAGGGGCGGGTAATGGGACTTCATTCACTTTGTTCCCATTAACTGAACAACAAAACCCGCCCTAACCCCACTGATAAAAGGCTGGTGGGCAATGCCCACCCTACGGTATATCAATGCAAAATAAAAGTTAACGGTGGATATCGTCATAATTATATTATAATATAGATTTACCGTCATTAATTAGCTGTTTTTTTTACTTTATATCAAACAATAAACAACCATGAAAGTCGCTGTTTTTAATACCAAATCCTACGACCGAAATTTTCTAGAAACTGCCAACGCTAATTATAATCATGACCTAGTTTTTTTTGAACCCCGTCTGACCCAGGAAACCACAGCATTAGCAGCAGGGTTTCCGGCGGTATGCGTGTTTATCAATGATCAGCTTGATAAAATAACCTTGCGGCTGATTGCAGAACAAGGGACAAAGCTGATTGCCACACGTTCTGCAGGGTTTAACCATATCGATTTAAATGCGGCGGCTGATTTAGGCATAACTGTGGTGCGAGTTCCCGCCTATTCACCTTATGCTGTCGCCGAACATACCGTCGGACTTATTTTAACCCTTAACCGTAAAATTCATCGCGCTTATAACCGAGTGCGAGAAGGAAATTTTTCCCTCGATGGATTCATAGGATTTGATTTACATGGGCG
This sequence comes from Coleofasciculus sp. G3-WIS-01, assembly GCF_040223135.1. NCBI lineage: Bacteria > Bacillati > Cyanobacteriota > Cyanophyceae > Coleofasciculales > Coleofasciculaceae > Coleofasciculus > Coleofasciculus sp. G3-WIS-01. Next base: position 30,532 of record NZ_JAVJZI010000151.1, on the reverse strand, counting down.
AACGGTAGGGATTGTCGGTACGGGCAAAATTGGTTTCCTCGTTGCCAAGATTTTGCAGGGATTTGGGTGTCAATTATTGACCTATGACTTGTATACAAATCCTGATTGTGAAGCATTGGGGGTCAAATATGTTGATCTCCCAGAACTCTTCGCGACTTCAGATATTATCTCCCTGCATTGTCCCTTAACCCCTCAAACCCATCACCTGATCAATGCTCAATCGTTGACGCAAATGAAACCGGGCGTTATGCTGATTAACACCAGTCGCGGCGCACTGATTGATACGCGAGCCGTTATTGATGCGCTCAAGTCTCGGAAAATTGGCTATCTGGGTTTAGATGTTTACGAACAAGAATCCAATTTATTCTTTGAAGATTTGTCTACAGAAGTGATTGAAGATGATGTTTTTCAACGGCTATTAACATTCCCAAACGTTTTGATTACAGGTCATCAAGCATTTTTTACTGAAGATGCTTTACAAAATATTGCCCAGACAACATTATCGAACATTACAGATATTGAATCGGGTCGCCCTTGTGATAATCAAGTGAGCGCCCAGCGGGTTGTTGCAACTAAGTCTTAATTAACCGATGACAGGAAAATTACCCTCTCCAGTCGTTCCGAGTTGATGTAATACACTAAAGTAAGAGTATAACAGGGCTGACTCATGGCTACTGTATAACATAGTGTTAGCACCTGCTATACGTACTCATAGCTTCCCTTTACCCTGTTTTGTGTTCCTTGAGCCATCAAAAGTTTATGAAGTAAATTTTAAAGAAAATAGCTTGTCATGTCAGATCTCATGGGTTAGTATAACTATTCTGGGGAGTTGACCCTGACTAGCAAAAAATTGATGTTAAGGCTAAAGTGATTAGTTCGCATCAGGGAACATAGGGCAACTAATTAAATCACCCAGTTAAATCGGGAGCAAAAGATGGAAAAATATAAACATTTTTTGTGCTAATGTACAGCACAGCAATTGTTTTTTTGTGGAAAAATAAAAATAGTTAATCAAACTCAACGTCCAGAGTAAACGTTTGTCCATAAACTGACTGACAAACGAGTTTAATTCCTGTTGAACAATCTAACTCCCTTTTGGGGCAATACTTTCTGATGAAATCTTTAACGGCAACGTTAGGAAGCTATGATTGGCTTATAAGCACGCTTATTGCTGCATTATTTTTCACTGGAACTTCATCGGTCACCGCCCAAGAAATTAGGAATCAAGCTTCGGCGTCCGGTGATAATTTACCAGGTACAGGTATTGTTAACTCTAATCAAACCTCCTTGGTGGCGGGTCAGGCGGCTCTAGAGCTAATTAAAACAGCAGATAGGGCAGCGGCTGAACCCGGAGATACGGTTGTTTATCGCCTCGCCCTGAGAAACAGCGGTCAATCCGCCGCCAGTGGTATTGTGCTGGCGGATAGATTGCCCTTGGGCGTGCGATTTTTGCCGGAGTCGTTGCAAGGTTCGATTACAACAGGCACCAACACAGAACCGGTGACATTACCTCCTGCAGAGCGTAATGACCGAAATGTCGAGTTTACCTATCCCCGCTTAGAACCCAATCAAACCCTAAATGTTATCTATGCTGCCGTAATCACACCGGATGCGGTTCGGGGGGATGGTCGAAATGTCGCCCAGGAACGACGCAGTAATATTGCCAGCTTTTTGATGCGGATTCGACCGGGAATTTTATCCGATTGCGGCACAGTCGTGGGGCGGGTGTTCGTGGATAAAAACTTTGATGGCGAACAGCAACCGGGAGAACCGGGAGTTCCGAATGCGGTGATTTACATGGATGATGGTAACCGGATTACTACAGATGCCAATGGTTTGTTTTCATTGGCTAACGTTATCGCCGGAAATCGCAGTGGGACACTGGATTTGAGCAGTTTGCCCGGATACAGCCTTGCGCCGAATCTCTATTTCATCGAAGGGAATAGTCAATCTCGCTTGGTGCGACTTTCACCTGGAGGGATGGCGCGGATGAACTTTGCGGTGACACCGGCTTATGGGGAGGAGCAGTGATGAATAATACTCAGGATCAGAACCGTTGGGACGACTCGAGTCAAGCCAAACTACTGAGATTCACGCTTTATTTTTCGTTACTCAAAGGTATCGATGATTACAGTGTTCCCGGTAAAGGATGGTTGTCTTCGATATCTTTAGGGTTGCTGGTGATTCTGGTGGGGATTATTGGCATCATTCCGGTGGCGAAAGCCGATGAGGTGTCGCCGGAAGCAGAAACCGAGGGCTGGCAACGGGAAGATGTTAGTGCTTCCCAGGAAGCTGTTGGTCAATTAATCCGGGGTCAGACCCCTCCCCACCTCTCCGCTTCCCTCTCCTACAAGGAGAGGGAAGCGGAAGATAATACCCTGTCCGAAAGCATTGCCCAATCTCAGAGCAGTGCAGACTTTGGCTCAATTGAACCGGCTCGGATGGAATCGCCCTTAGACCCTGAAGATGAGGAAGAACAAACCCCAGAGTCGGAACTCGAAGCATTCCAGGATGAATTTAGCCGCACGGCTCAACAAACCATTAATAACGGGCTGCAATTAGCTCCCGGTGAAGTTCGCATTCTCAGCCCTGAACCGGGTACAATTGGCGATCGCACAACCAACTTGATGGTTCAGTATCATCGGGATAGTCAAGTTCAGGTGACGATTAATCAACAGCCTCTATCTGCTCAAACCCGGACGACGATCGAAGAGAATGAAACTCAACCCATTATTACTCAAATATGGTATAATTTACCCTTGAAAAAGGGCGACAATACCATTACCGTTGCCCCAGATAACGGCACACCCGTCAGTCTCCAGGTTACCGTTGACGCGATCGCAGATAAAAAAGACCTCGAAATAACCCTCACCCCAGTCGGTGACCCCCGTGTACCAGCGGATGGTCGGTCTACGATTACCATTGAAGGCAGTATCACCAGAGAAACAGGGGAACTCATTGAAGAGGATGTCATCGTCACCCTCACCGCAGCAGCCGGGGAATTTGTTGGCGCTGACTACGATGATGATCAACTCGGCTTTCAAGTTCTGGCGAAAAATGGGCAATTTAGCGCTAGATTGCAATCCGGTATAGACGCCCAAAAAGTCCGGATTCGGGCGGCGATTGAACGACTCGGTGTCCCAGACATCGAACAAATCACGATAGAAGAAAGTTATCTGGGCGCCGCGATTCCCACATTTTCTGAACCCATCCAAGCCTATACCCAAATCGAATTCGTCACCCACCTGCGCCCTTCCTTAGTATCAGGGGTGATTAATTTGCGGATTGGGGAAGCGGGAACCGATTTTTGGGACTCTCGCCGTGAGTTTCTCAATCCCGATATTATTGACGATGGTCTAGAAGCTGACCTAGATAGTGCAATTTTTGCCACCGGTCGGATTGGGGAATGGTTATTCACCGGCGCCTATAATAGCGATCGCCCCCTGAATGAAACCTGTGATGGGATAACCCGCCTATTTCGGGGACCCCAGTTCTGTGAGAACCAATACCCCGTTTATGGGGATAGTTCCACCGTTGATTATCTCACCCCCTCCAAAGACAGCGTATATCTGCGCTTCGAGCGTTCCTCTCTGGTTCCGGGGGCGGAACCAGACTACGGGATGTGGGGGGACTACAACACCACAGAATTTACCCGTTCCTCCCAGGAATTCACCGCCACAGCCAGGGCATTACATGGGTTTAAAGGGAATTATAACCTGGGGAATCTGCAAGTTACTGCCCTATTTAGCCCCGATGTCGAAGGATTTCAACGGGATGGGATTGTTCCTGATGGCACCAGTGGTTACTACTTCCTCTCGCGCCGTCTGCTGATTCCTGGAAGTGAAAACGTTTACATTGAAACCGAACAACTGAATCGCCCTGGTACCGTTATTGAACGCAAAGCCCTCTATCGCGGTCCTGATTATGAAATTGATTATGACCGAGGAACACTCCTATTCCGACGTCCGATTCAAGCCACGGAATTTGACCCCTTTGGGACTACCTTAGTGCGGCGAATCATTGTTACCTATCAGTTTGAAGCGGATGAGGATACAAATATCTATGGGGGACGGTTGCAATATAACTTCTCCCAAGACTTTCAACAAGAAAGATGGATAGGAACAACCTATCTGCGGGAAAATCAGGGAGACCGAGACTTTGAACTCTATGGTGCGGACTTTTTGATTTCCTTGGGAACTCAAGGACGGATTGTTGGCGAATATGGTCATTCCACCAATGAATCTCCCTTTATGGGATTAGTTACCGGGAATGCTTATCGGTTGGAAGCCGTAAATACCTTTGCGGATACCATTAAAGCCCTAGCGTATTACCGTTCCGTTGAAGAAGGCTTTGCCAATAATGCCACAACCAGTTTTACTCCCGGTCAAACTCGCTATGGCGCTAGCCTTGCGGCGCAACTGAGTCAGAGTACCAATGTGCAAGTCAGTTATGATCACGAGGATAACTTTGGCACTGCACCCCTAGACCGCAGCTTAGTTGAGTTTTTTGACCCCTTCAATCCCGATAATATCTTTAATCGGGCAACGGAAGCGTTACCCGGTAGCCGGGTGGATAATAGCCTGACCACATTCCGTGCGGGTGTGCGACAAAAACTTGGCACTTCCGATGTGACTTTAGAATATGTCAACCGTTCCCGAGAAGACAATCTGGGCGATACCTTTGATACCAACGCCAGTCAATTGGTGTCTCGTCTGAATGTTCCCCTGAATCAGGTTCTCACCTTCCGGGCGCAAAACGAATTGAACTTAGATGAAAGTGACCCCCTTTATCCCAACCGCACCACCGTTGGTTTAGATTGGGCGGTGGAACCGGGGGTGACGCTGAGATTGGCACATCAGTTTTTTGATGGGGGACTCTTAGAGGATAATTCCATTACCAGTCTGGAAACGATTACTCAATATCAGCTTGGGGAAAATACGTCCATTTCCTCCCGATATTCAGTTATCGGTGGGGTGAATGGGATGACTGGACAAGCCGCATTGGGACTCAACCACGGTATACTGTTAGCGCCGGGATTTCGCGTGAATTTCGGTTATGAACGCATCGCCAATGATATATTGAATGCCACAGCAGCAGGCGATCGCTTCGCTCAACCTTATGCGGTGGGTCAAAGTGCGTCATCCTTGGGACTCACGGAATATGATTCCTTTAACGTTGGTGTTGAATATACCGCCAATCCTAACTTTAAAGCATCAGCGCGATTAGAACATCGGGATAGTTCTGCGGGTGATAACACCGTCATTTCAGCAGCGGCGCTGGGTAAAGTCTCCCCCTCGTTAACTGCTTTGTTCCGCTACCAACAAGCCAGTTCAGCCAGTCAACTTTTAGAAGACTTAGATGATACCCTTTCGGTCAAGTTGGGATTAGCCTACCGCAATCCTTTGGATGACCGTTTTAATGCGTTAATGCGATATGAGTATCGCCAGAATCCATCCACGATTCCGGATACTTTACTCTTTGGTAGTGGTACGGGTTCCAATGATCACGTCTTTTCTGGTGAAGGGATTTATGCACCCAATTGGCGTTGGGAATTTTATGGTAAATTTGCCCTGCGCCACAGTACGACAGATTTAGCCAACAATTTCAGCAATAGCAGCACCATTTATTTGGGACAGTCACGCATCACCTATCGATTGGGATACCGGATGGATTTAGCGGTGGAAGGACGCTGGATTGGTCAACCCTCAGTTGATTTTGATGAATGGGGTTGGGCGCTAGAAACCGGTTACTATATCACCCCCGATTTACGAGTCGGGGTGGGATATAGCTTCGGTAGCGTCGATGACCGAGATTTTACGGGGTATCGTTCTGAAGGCGGTCCCTACTTGAATGTGACATTTAAGGTGAATGAACTCTTTGATGGGTTTGGACGGCAAAAAGTCGCCCCACCGCCGCAGCAGGAGGAATCTCAAGTACAGCCCGTGGCGAATAATGAACCAGTGGCAAATCCCACGAGTGAGGAGTGAACAATAGTGTTAAATCAAAAATTCGTAAAGTTCGTCAGATTCGTCAGATTCGTAGGGTTCGTAGGGTTCGTAGGGGCGAAGCATTCGCGCCCCGATGTTTCGATTCCCCAGCTAAATGCTAATAGCGAATGCTTCGCCCAACCCCAGAACAAACGTAAAACATATACGGAGGACAAAGAACACCCAACAAATTGGTGTGGCAAAAATCAATTTTCCATCGACATTGTAAAATCCGTCAGATTCGTAGGGTTCGTAGGGGCGAAGCATTCGCGCCCCGATGTTTCGATTCCCGAACTCAATGCTAATAGCGAATGCTTCGCCCAACCCCAGAACAAACGTAAAACATATATCGAGTCATTTTTGCCCCGGCGACTAGAAGTCGCTAAACAAACAAAGTCCGCCTTCGCGGACTGGACGATAAAGGAGATAATCAACTCGAATATCGTATTAGACGGACATACTATCACCCAGACAACAAACCAAGGACAAAGGACAAAGGACAAAAGACGGAGGACAAAGCTTCAATTTTCCTTAACCTTAGCGTTAGCAACTGTCTTAAGCTTGCCAACGTTAGCCACAGCCCAATCACCCAATTTACGAGTGGTTGTTAATAGCACTCAGGATAGTATCGCGCCCGATGAATTTATCACCTTACGGGAAGCGATTGAGTTAACCAACGGTCAATTGACAGTTAATCAATTAAGTGCTACCGAAAGAACATTGGTAAGTTCCAATTCTGAACAATCCTCCCGAATTGAATTTAACTTACCCTCCCAAGACACCACCATTTATCTGAATGAATTATTACCCCCCTTAGCCACTCCAGGACTCGTGGTGGATGGGACAACCCAACCGGGTTATGATCCGACAACCTCACCCACGGCGGAAATTGCCATTCCCCAACCGATTGTGACGATTACCCCTACACCCGGTCAATCGATTTTGCGGGGATTAACGATTGTGGCGGATGAGGTGACGGTGCGAGGCTTGAGTATTTATGGCTTTAAAGCCGTAAACGAGGCAACTTTAGCCACCCCTCCGGCTGATATTTTTATTTCCCATACTTCACCGCCCCCGGATATTAGTCAGCAAGAAATCCCCAATTATCGGTTTCCCTTTTATCCTGAGAATGTTCCACCTCAAGATGTGAGAGTTGAGTTCAATTGGTTGGGAATTACCCCGGATGGGGAAATGCCAGAAAATCCGTCAGCTTTTGGGGTGTATGTGTTTAATAGTTTAGGCACAACGGTTTACCGAAATCGGATTAGTGACCATGAAGGAAGTGCGATTATTACCTCCGTGCAAGCGAATAACTTACAGGTGAGCGAAAATATTATTGTGGGGAATGGTATTAATGGAATGCCCGATGCGATTCGCTTAGAAGGGGTGATTAATGACTCTCAAATTACCGGGAATTTGATTTGTGGCAATGATGGAAGTGGCGTGTATTTGTTTAAACCCGAAGGGGCGGTGCAAATTCGCGATAACCAAATTATTTTTAATGGGAGACGCCTGCGACGGGCGGCGGTGTATTTGATGGGAAATAATCACCAAGTTGTGGGGAATCAAATCGCCTATCAACCGGGACCCGGTGTGGTGGTGACGGCTTATCCGGATAGCGATCGCAATGTGATAGAAACCAATCGTTTTGCGGGATTGGAAGGGTTGAGTATTGACCTGAACACGCAGCAGCATGTGGAACCGATTCATTTCCAAGTCGGAGATGGTCATAATCCCCCCCGTACTACTAAATACCAACGCCAGACTACAGGGAACAATGGGATTAATGCCCCTCAATTTGTCTCCGAGGAGTTCTTGCAGTTGGGTGATCAGATAGAGGTATTTGGTCAAGCTGAACCGGGTTCAACAGTGGAACTCTATCGGGTGCGGGAAGCCGCCGAGAGTTTCTATGGTCCGTTGAGTGAACCGATTGGTAGTACGATAACCGATGGGGAGGGTGAATTTAGGGTTACGCTGACTGGGTTACAGCCTGGAGAGACAATTAGTGCGATCGCAACCACTTCCCAAGACGGAACATCAGAACCCGCCCTGAATGCGGCGGTGAAGTTCTCAGATGGTACAGTTCCCCTGAATCCAGAACCATTACCACCGGTGATACCTCAATGTCTCAGCCAAACCACACCTCCACCACCCCCCGCCGAATTCACACCACCCGTTCAACAACCCCTGACGCTGCGGGTACCGCGGAATATACATTTTGCCCTAGATCGTTCCGATATCTCGCCAGAGAGTGCAGCAGTACTGGATCAAGTGGCGGCGGTTCTGCAAGAGTATCCCTTCCTCACCATTGAACTACAAGGACACACTGATCCTCGCGGGAATGTCGCCTATAACCAAGCGTTGGCAAACCGTCGGGCGTTAGCGGTGCGGAATTATCTATTGCGTCAAGGAATTGATCCAGAACCCATGACGATTCGATCCTTCGGCGAAACCCAGCGCCGGACAACGGGTAGCGGGGTTGTGGATTACGCACGCGATCGCCGAGTGGAAATTATTTTCCAGGATCTCAGAGGCTTAGAGATTATTTTTGAAGACCAAGAAACCGACTTGCAAATTGAATCTAGGGGAGGAGATAGGTAATGGCTAGTTTACCCATGAATGGTGATCAAAAGACTCCCCTAATGGCACAGGTAAACCGGATGCAATTAGGACACAAAAGGTTTAAACAAGGATGGTTCCTAGGTTTTCTTGCCCTTTTCATGGGGTTGGGTTGGACTCAGGGAGTCCGCGCTGAAGGGAGTGCAGACTTAATTGACAATGGAGGCGATCGCCCTTACTTAGAGTATCGTAATGACAATACTGGAGGCATAAGCCGTCGAACGATTATTCAGGTATACGCTGAGGCAGGAGAAACAATCAATCTTGGCTCTAGTGCGATCGGGATTGGTCAGGGTAATATTGAGTATACTGCACCCGATGGTTCTACTAATGATTGTAGAAGCTCTGATCCCGGAACAGGTTTGATTCCTAACATAGATGCAGAAATAGCAGGTAGTACTGGAGCTACACCTGGATATACACCCTGTCAGGTTACTGTCCAAGCCGGTCAAACGGGAATTTGGGAAATAGAATTTATTAGCCCTAACCGAAGTAGTGGAGCTAATCCACCTGCTATCGCGGTAACAGATCCATGGACACAAGCGAATGGTGTTGGTTGGATCGCCGCCTGGGATGTCACCGTAGTCGATAGTACAGGCAGTCCAATCCTAGGTCGAGTCTTTGCCAACTATTTGGCTCTAAACATGGGAGGTAGCGGTAGGAGTCTCAGGTCTATACTCACAATCCAAACAAATCAGGGTTATCAGTACGAAATCAACCTGAATGGTATCGACCCCTTTGGCTTTATCTTTTTTGCCAATAGTAAAGGATTTCTGGAGCCGAATACGGGTGAACGGAGTTTTAAATCCATTAATGAAAGTGAGATCGTTCTTGGCAGCACTTTACTCGATCCGTCGGGTGCATCTGACAACGAGGCGACTAATGATATAACCCATAAGGTTTTCCTGAATCGGCCCGCTATGAACATGCCGACCTCAGCCGTGACTCCCAATGGCGAAACCTTCTTACGACCGGAATTTATTGCTCCTGTGGTTAGCAACTTTACTTTTATCGGGACTGACGGGACTCCTAATCAATTGGGTCAAACATTAGGTGGTAATTTTAATTTTGACGCCAATGTGCCAGGAACTTATGAAATCCTTATTGACTTGAATAACAATGGTATGTTTGATGGTATAGATCGCCAGCTTAGGGGTGACACAGTTTCCGGCTCAAACCAAGTATTTTGGGATGGACTAGATGGTCAAGGAAATCCAGTTTCCGTCAATAATGTTCCCTACGAAGCCACAATAGAAATCAATGCTGGTGAAGCGCATTTTCCCTTCATCGATGCTGAAAACAATAATGATGGCATTATCCTTAGACGACTCAATGGTCCGCCTGGAGATGAAAGTATTATCTTTTATGACGATACAGAAGTAGGCGGCAACACTGTCTTACCTGAGGGGGAAAATAGTAGTGGCGGCGGTCATGTATTCAGATCTAACTTTGGCAATCAAAAAGGCATAGACACCTGGATTAACGTCCCTTCCACACCGCTTCAACTCGAAGGTGGTATCCTGGCTAAGGCAGCAGATCTTTCCATTACGAAAACCGATCAGCCTGACCCCATCGTGGCTGGGGAACAGATCACCTATACCCTCACCGTAACCAGTGAACAGCCGCCACAGGGAGAAACCTACTCAGATGTCACTGGCGCTAGAGTCAGCGATACGATACCCGACGATATTACCAACGTTACCTGGAATTGCGCCATCACATCAGCTCCGGATACAGGGGCTTGTGGTACAGCGAGTGGTACGGGCAACACCATTGATTTGACCGTAGACCTGAATGTCGGTGCCACCGCCACGATTACGGTAAATGGTACCGTTTCTCCAACAGCATCTGGGACATTGAATAATACCGCAACCGTTGACCCACCAGGTGATACCTTAGACCCCAATCAGGCAAATAACACTGACTCAGAAGACACCACGATTCTAACCAACCCAGTTCAACCAGTGGGGATTAAATCCGTTAGACTCTCTCAAGATATCGATGGCAGTGGCTCCTTGACCCAGGGTGATATTGTCGAGTACACCATTACCTATGCCAACACCGATCCCTCAATCACGATTACCGACTTCCAAGCCGTTGATGAGATTGACACCACCAACTTGCAGTTTGTCGAAGGGAGTTACAATCTCATTGCCAGTGGTACAGGGACAACGGTGACAGCAAACTCTACCTATAATGGCAGCAGTGACCCCAACCTGAATAACCCAGGAAACCTAGGTCCTGACGGTGGTCAAGTTGTGATCCAATATCAGGCAGAAGTGCTCGCCGCCGCAGGAACGGAAGTTGCCAACCAAGCCGTCGCCAGGTCAAACGGGGGTACGTTACCAGTGTCTGTCACCGATGCCTTTGGGGTAACAGGAGATGTGCCCCAAATATCAGATGATGGCGTTGACCAGGGTAACTTAGAAGGAACTGGGGATGATGAACCCACATTGCTCGTAGTCCAACCTTTGGGTAACCCTAGCCTGCGTTTAGTCAAGCGAGTTACGAATATTATCCGAAATGGCGTACAAATTAGTGGAGTTAACTTCAACACAGTTGAAGATGACCCAGAAGATGAAGATGACAACATACTCAGTCAAACCTCAGTACAACCCGTGGGGATTTTCTCCTTACCCTCAGAATCATCGCTCCAAAGTGGGGACGAAGTAGAATACACCATCTACTTTCTGTCCGATGGTACAGCTCCTGCGAACGGTATCACTATCTGCGACGCTATTCCAGAACAGACAACGTTTATCACGGCTAGTTTTAATCCAGGTCAAGGAATTTTAGTCAATCAAGGCGGAACTAATACCAACCAAAGTAATCAATCAGGAGACGATCGCGGAGAATTTCTCCCCCCTCTAAGTCCCGTCACGTCTCCCTGTCCAAACCTCACCAATCCGAATGGATCAGTGTTGATTAATCTGGGTGATGTGCCAATTACAACTCCGGATAATGGGGGGTTTGTCCGCTTCCGCGTCAGGGTTGATTAGATAAATGCCAAAAAATACGTCAACCTTTGTCATGGGGAATAAAATCACCTATCAACCAAGACCCAGTGTCGTACTGACGGCTTACCCGGATACCTATGGCAATGTGATTGACACCAATCGGTTTGCGGGGTGGGAAGGGTTGATTACTGACCTGAACGCCCAGCAGCATGTGGAACCGATTGGTAGTGTGACAAGCGATGCAGAGGGTCAATTTAGCGTTACGCTGACTGGGTTACAGCCTGGGGATACCATTAGTGCGATCGCAACCACTTCCCAAGACGGGACATCAGAACCCGCCCTGAATGCGGCGGTGAAGTTCTCAGATGGTACAGTTCCCCTGAATCCAGAACCATTACCACCGATGATACCTCAATGTCTCAGCCAAACCACACCCCCACCACCCCCCACAGAATTCACACCACCCGTTCAACAACCCCTGACGCTGCGGGTGCCTCGGAATGTACATTTTGCCCTAGATCGTTCGGATATCTCGCCAGAGAGTGCGGCGGTACTGGATCAAGTGGCGGCGGTTCTGCAAGAGTATCCCTTCCTCACCATTGAACTACAAAGACACACTGACCCCCGCGCTAGTGTCGCTTATAACCAAGCGCTGGCAAGCCGTCGGGCGTTATCCGTGCGGAATTATCTATTGCGTCAAGGAATCGAGCCCGAACGAATGACGATTAGATCCTTCGGTGAAAGCCAGCGCCGGACAACGGGTAGCGGGGTTGTGGATTATGCACGCGATCGCCGAGTGGTTATTTTCCAGGATCTCAGAGGCTTAGAGATTATTTTTGAAGACCAAGAAACGGACTTACAAATTGAATCAACCGGGGGGAATCAGTAGTGTCTATCGTTCAATTCAGCAACCAAAAATCGCCCTTAACGATGATTCGCCAGTTTCAGAACTCACTAATTTCCTTACCCGTTAATTCTGCACTGTGGCTGTTACCTGTTCTGGGGACAATTGTAGCGGCAAATCCGGCTCAAGCTCAGTTTGTTGTCCGGGAACAGCAACCGATTCGTGGTGATATTGAAATCATTGGTAATACCTTAATGACCTGCAGTCAAGGAGGGGTATTTACTGCCCCAGGAGTAACGGTTCCACCTGGTGGAGAGAATTGTGAAACAGCCCGAACGACTAATACTGGAGCAGGTGGAACAAATGTCAACTTCGTCATGGAATATGTTGATGCAGATAATAATCCGACTACCTTTAATTCCAGTAGTGCAACGCTAGACTTACCGACTGGATCTACTGTTGTTTGGGCTGGTCTTTACTGGGGTGGTAGGTCTGATGGGGCGAGTCGTAATACAGTTAAATTTGGAACGAATCCTAATAGTTACCAGACTAAAACGGCAAATGATTTAAGTGTCAATGTCGTAAATAATGGTCCCGACTTCTACCAGGGATTTGTTGAGGTGACAAATGATATCACTGGCAATGGACCCTACTGGGTCGCTGATGTTCAATCCACTGTCGGTTCTAACCAATATACAGCTTGGAGTTTAGTTGTAATTTACGAAGACCCTGCGCCTGATCAGCCTTTCCGTTTACTCACTGTATTTGATCCTGCGAATAATAGATTACCATTGGTCATTGGAGAGAGTGAATTAGGAGTTTCCGAGCTAGATATCACACTCGATGGTTTTGTCACGCCTCCAGCCGAGCAATTTAATATTGATTTAGGCATGGTTGTCTACGAAGGAGATGCTGGTATAACCACTGACCAAGTTCTTTTAGAAGGTCAGCAACTACCTCCTGATAACCCGAGCAATGATATTTTTAATGGCACAATTAGCAATTTTTTATTAAGTCCCAGAAATCCCTTGTATTCGGATCAGCTTGGTTTTGACATTGAAACCTTTTCGTTAACTGGAGGACCAAATGGCATTATTGGTAATAGCGCCGAACAAGCCACATTTACCTTTAGAAGCGATCTAGCTGCCGAAGGTGTCCTTCCCGGTGTATTTACCTTAGCGATTGATAGTGCCTTACTTGCTGTTGAAAAAACAGGTCCTGGAACTATCAGTCCGGGTGGTATCTTAAGTTACGAAATTACTGTAACTAACCAAGGTCCCTCAGCCGCAACAGCTTTTGATGTAGTGGCAGACGATGACATTGTTCCAGCTCCTCCCAACGTTACATTTTTGTCCAATAGTGGCGATTGCACAACTCCTTTTCCCTGCGATTTAGGTACCATTGCTTCGGGAGAAAGAAAAACAATTACCAGTACATTTCGTGTCGCTCCTGACTATAGTGGTCCGAGTACAATTACCAACACCGTAACGGTTCGTTCCTCAACTGACCCAGAACCGAGAACATCAACAGTAACCACTGAAGTGCAGGAAAACCCTGCGATTGGTGTCGCTAAAACGGTTGGTTCAATTACACCGCTTACCGGGGGACGCTTCCGGGTTACCTATGACATAGCCGTAGAAAACCTGGGTAATGTAAGGTTGAGTAATGTGGAACTAACCGAAAATCTCAACAATACCTTTGATCCAGGCACATTCTCCGTCACCAGCGTCACCAGTTCCGATCTAACGACTAACAATAACTATAACGGCACAACAAACACCAATCTATTAGCATCAGGAAACAACCTAGAAGTAGGTGAAACCGCTGAGGTGCAGTTAGTCATTGAAGTCACACCATCTGACTTGAGTCGGGAGTACACCAATCAAGTCCAAGGGACAGGGACATCGCCGGCTGGTGAGACAGTAACTGACGATTCAGATAACGGATTCCCCAGTGATCCGAATGGCAATGGTAATGCCAATGAAGATGGAGAAAACGATCGCACTCCCCTAAACTTTAATAACATTCCCGATAATCCCGTGATTGGCGTCGCCAAGGGTGTGAATTCAATCATTCGTCTAGGAGACAATCGCTTCCGCATTACCTACGACTTACTCGTCGAAAACCTAGGGAATGTGAATTTGAATAATGTGGCATTAACAGAAAATCTCGACGATACCTTTGGCGCTGGGACGTTCACCGTGACTAGCGTCACCAGTCCCACCTTGACAACCAATCAAATTTATGATGGCTCTAACAACCTCAATCTGTTAGCACCGGGTAATACCCTAGCGGTGGGTCGCACGGCAGAGGTGCGGTTAGTGATTGATGTCTCGCCACCCAACCTGAACCAAAACTACATCAATCAAGTGGAAGCGACGGGTACATCACCTGATGGGGTTCCTGTGAATGACTTGTCTAATAACGGGGTGCCGACTGAAGACAATGGTCTAGAAACAGACCCCAACAATAATGGCAATCCCAATGAACCGGGAGAAAACAACCCCACCCCCGTTAACTTTAGTAACGTTACCGAAAGTCCTGCTATTGGTGTTGCCAAGAGTGTCGGTTCCATCGAACCCCTTGATCAGGATACGTTCCGGGTGACTTATAACATTGGGGTAGAAAACCTCGGCAATGTGAGTTTGAGCAATGTGGAACTGATTGAAAATCTCAACGCCACCTTTGGTGTTGGCAATTTCAGCGTCAGCAGTGTCAGCAGTCCTACCTTGACTACAAACACCAACTATAACGGGGGTACAAACACCAATCTTTTAGCGCCGGGTAACACGTTGAGTGTGAATCAAACTGCCGATATAACATTAGTCGTAGATGTCACCCCACCTGACCTCAACGAGGACTATACCAATCAAGTCCAAGGAACAGGGACATCTCCCGGTGGCGCTCAGGTGAATGACTTTTCCAATAATGGGTTCCCCAGTGATCCGAATGGCAATGGTAATGCGAATGAACCCGGAGAAAATACCCCCACTCCCGTCAATTTTACCGGACCATTCCCCGCGATTGGTGTTGCTAAAAATGCCACGTCAACCACACCTTTAGGAGGAGGTCGCTTTCAAGTTACGTATGACTTGTTAGTGGCGAATGTTGGGGAAGTACCGTTAAGCGATATAAAACTTCTCGAAAATCTCAATGATACCTTCGGTGCAGGTAATTTCACGGTCGTCAATGTGACGGTCGTCAATATGAGTGACCCCAACTCGAATATTAAGCCTAACCCCAACTATAACGGGAACAATGTCACGAATCTGTTAGGAACGGGTAACAATCTGAATGTGGGTCAAAGTGCAACGGTGCAGTTAGTCGTCGATGTCACCCCACCTGATCTCAACCGTGAATATAACAACCAAGTGCAAGCCACGGGACTCTCACCCAATGGAACATCAGTGGATGACTTTTCCGATAACGGTGTTCCCACTGACCCCGATAGTCTTGATCCCAACCCCGGTGGTGGGAATACGGCGAATGGACCGGACGAAAATGACGAGACTCCAGTCACCTTTACCAATACTCCCGAAAACCCGGGTATCGGTGTGGCGAAGAGTGTGGGTACAGTGCAAGACAATGGTGATGGCACATTCACCATCCCGTACACTATCGTTGTCGAGAACTTAGGCAATACCACATTAACCGATGTCCAGGTAACCGATAACCTTTTCGGAAATAACCGGAGTGCTTTTGCGGGGACTCAGAATGTTCGGATTGAGGATCTTAGCGTTACCGGGGCGCTGAGTCAGCCGAATCCAGGTTTTGATGGCAACACTGATCAGAATCTGCTAGCCGATGGACAAAGCCTAGGTTCTGGTCAAACGGCAACGATTACCTTTAGTGTAATTATCACGCCAGGGAATAACCTCGGTCCATTTGAAAACAGTGCTGTGGCGCAAGGTAATCGTAATGGCAGAATCGTCAGTGATGGTTCAATTCCTGGTACAAATCCTGACCCGAATGGTGATGGCAACCCCGGAAATGATAACCAACCCACAGTGGTTTCCTTTGGACAACCCAACTTGCGTTTAGTCAAACGGATAACGGATGTGTTGAGAAATGGTCAATCTCTGAGTGAGGTTAATTTGAATCGGGTGATTGATGATCAAAATGACCCCGATGATAATGTTAGTGGCTGGTCAGCACTGCCGAATGGACTGCTGGGAGTGATTAATTTAGGCACAGAAGTATCACTTCAGAGTGGTGATGAAGTAGAGTACACGATTTATTTTCTGTCTGATGGTAGACCGGTTGTCAATAATGTTCAAATTTGTGACGCGATTCCCGAACAAACGAGTTTCGTTGCCAATACGATTGAGTTGAATGAAGCATCTCTTACTGATAATGAAGATGCAGATCAAGGAAACTTCTTTGGCGAGTTAACACCTGTTGATGCTCCTTCTTGTCCCAACCCCAACAATCCTAATGGATCAGTATTGGTTAATGTTGGAGATGTACCCAGTACGGCACCAGATAATGTTGGCTTTGTTCGCTTCCGCGTCAGGATTGATTAGATAAAGGTTAATCCAATTATCTGGATTAACCATTGAACCACCATCTGTAGCTTACTTTTCACGGGAAGTCTAAAAACTATTGTAGAGACGCGATGAAAGAAGCGTCTGGGCGGGCGCGAGTTACATCCCTTGTGCAACCGAAAAGATAGCCGTGAAACCCGCCCCTACATAATCAATACTCACATTGCACCAGATACCGTGAAAAAGTCAGGTTGAGATGACTTTTTAATAATTTAACATCCACCTCTAGAAATAAATTAATTTTAGTTCCCTATTCCCTATTCCCTGTTCCCTGTAGTGTAAACAGAGTGACCTCTGGAGGACAGTTGAGTCGTATTGGCAGATCACTAAAGCCAATCCCACGATTAACATACAGTTGATTACCTGAGGCGCCATAGCCGTCACTCCAACCATCGACATGTTCCCAGTTTTTAGCTAATGCTAACCAAGACCATTGGGGTGTGAATGGCAGGCGAATTTGTCCGCCATGAGTGTGTCCAGCAACCGCTACAGGTGCGGTATTGGCAGGTAAAGCCAGAAATGATTTGGGATTGTGCATCATCACAATCCTGGGATTAGTGGATGGCACTTGCGCGATCGCGTCTTTTGGTTTGTCCTTATTTGCCAGATGGGAACCAATGCCTACCAAATAAAAAGAGTCGGTGTTTCTATCACTAAGATTTTCCCCAGAATTTCCGGGTAGAGATAATTTGACGCGGCTTCGGGTAAGGGACGCACTAAATCAACAATGTTAGCAATTTCTGTGTCTTCACCTTTAAAGGCATGGTAAATAAAGTCACCGCTAATCAGGACTACACTAGGACGTTCTTCCACCAGTTCCGCTATACTACGGCGGACGGTAGGGGTATTGTCTAGCCACATCCCGTGTTGAAAATCTGAAACCAGTCCAATTCGTTTTCCTTGCCAAGCCGCAGGAAGATTGGGAATTACTGCCACTTCTTCTTCTATGTCGAGAATATAAGGCTCAATTAAGCTCCAAATTAAAAGAAAACAGAATAGTCCGACTAAACCTAATAGAATATACTTGATTTTTTTCATGGTTATTTATTACTGGTTAATTTAGTAGAGACGCGCCATGGCGCGTCTGTTCCTCCCTGGCGCGTCTGTTTCTGTTCCCTAATCAATGCAGTATTACTTTGTCAATCGTCGTCTGATCATCTAAGGTGGTAGCCCGATTAGTGGTTTTGATCGAGGCGATCGCATCCCAAACCCAGCCGTCATTGTGAATCAGCGCCAACAGCAGCCGTCGGCGTTTGGTGACGTGTTTGGTTGCGTCCCAAAATTGGCGATCGCTAACGGTGGGAATCCCTTTTCCCCTGAGTCGTTCCAGGGATGGAAGAGGTGGGTTTTCTGAGGCGGGTTCTAAGTAAGCGGATTTGAGTGTTTTCAAATAAGCCGCACTTGCCCGACGTGCGGCACCTAGCGCCGCCGGATCAGGTTGACTTGACGTTTTGATGCCATATTCCAAGATAGTTAGTGCTTCATCAAGAGCCACTAAACTCAGCGTGATCGAGCGAGTGCGTTCTATGCTGTGGAAATAATGAAGAATCGGGTAAGTTAGATGGAGTTCTCCCTGTTGGGCAAGCATTGGTGTCAAAGCAATTAAATGCTGGTCAAACTGCCCAAAATCTTTACCATTCCAAGCTCTGACAATTATTTCGTCAGCCGTACCACCGAGAGCGGAAATATAAACAGCGAGTTGGCGTTGCTGAGTCGCGGCGGAAACCACAGGTAAGAGATAGGCGATTGTCAAGGTAACTAAAAAGAAACCATTCACCGAAGCAATTGCGGTGGTAATTTCCCAAATTGCACCTTGAGGGTTATAACTCCCCATCCCTAGAGTAGCGATGGTATAACCGACAAAATAAATTCTTTCTAACGTAGTGGCGGGCAGTTTTTTCGGCGTCACCACAGCCGTTTGATCAGCGCTAAATATTAGCGTCCATCCCACCCATGTTAAGGCAAACCAAAGCACTGCTACAGTAACGAGAATTAGCCAACCCGTAAATAGCAATAAGCGGTGATGGGAACGCCAGCGATGAATCTGAAGCGCGATTCTCCACAGCCAAGCCGAGATTCTGCTGGTTAGAGGACCTCCTCCTCCCACTGTTAATGTTGTGATCAGGACATCAATAGACACAACGATGAGAATGAGCAGTCCAAAAACAAGTAGCAGAATTGACATAAGAGAAACGAACATAGTTGATGCGATCACAGATTACCTCACCACCGGGCAAAAAACCTGCATCTGAGGGAATAAGTAAGGGAATAGGCAACCGATACCCCACCTGCCGTAAATATTACGTTCATCCTGCCATAATTGATACTTATCTAGAGGGAGAATTGGGTGAAATTATGGAAAAATATGATAAGTCTAAGTCAAAGGATTTACCTCAAGGTCTGCGTTCAGAAGAACGTGCTGTCGTTGGAGTTTTGGAAAAATCTATGCCTTAAGTTAAGGCTGGTGGGCATTGCCCACCCTACGGTTTGCTACAGTTTGTAGATGTAATGGGAGTCTATGTTGCTTATGCCTTGAGCTATCTGTCCTTTGCCTTGAGGAAAGATGGGAAAACGCACGGTGAATGTGGCACCCTGACCTGATCCGGGACTCTGTGCCCACACTGTACCGCCTTGAAGTTCCACTAGGTAACGCACGATCGCTAATCCCATACCAATACCCCCGTGCGATCGCGTGAGTGAACCATCCTCCTGGCGGAAGCGGTCAAATACAAAGGGGAGAAACTCGCCACTAATGCCAATCCCGGTATCACTTACCTGGATTTGCGCCTGATCATCAATCTGTTCTAAGCGAACCTGAATATGTCCTCCCTTGGGTGTGAATTTGATCGCATTGGACAGTAAATTCCACAGGATTTGCTGTAAGCGGCTGGCATCCCCTAATATAGGAGCTACTGAACCATCCAAATGCGTCTCGATTTGCAGCGTCTTGGCTTCAGCCGCCGCCCGGATGGAGGCAATCGCCCGTTCAATACTCGGCATCAGTTCCACAGGCGAGACCTTTAGCGTCAGCTCTCCTGTGATAATATCCGACATATCCAGGACATCTTCAATCAGCTGTGCCAAGGATTGGGTATTGCGAGAAATCGTCTCCAGCGCCCGCGCCATCTTCTCTTCATTCAAGCGGCGCATGGGCAGAAGTTGAGACAAACCGAGTATTGAATTAAGGGGCGTGCGGAGTTCGTGGGAAAGGGTTGCCAGAAATTCATCTTTCAGGCGGTTGGCTTGGGCTAATTCCTGGGATTGTCGCTGTAAAACTGCCTCAGACTGTTTGCGATCGCTAATATCTAGAATAAACGCCACGGCTTCGTCTCGCGCTTCACCCAGCAATACATAGCCAATCAGTACCCAAACCCGAGTCCCATCTTGGCGAATATACTCTTTTTCATAAGAGGTACACCGTCCAGTTTCCTTTGCCTGGGCAATGTTAAGCTCATCTAAGGGGAGATACTCCGGTGGAGTCATCTCACGCCAGCGCAATCGCCCCCCTTGCAAATCCTCGCGGCTATAGCCGATAATTCCGAGGAAGGTATCATTGGCGTCATGGATTCCCCCATACACATCACCAAAGAGAATGCCAATTAACAATAAACGTCGCCCCTTGTCCTTCTCCGGGGCTTTCAGCGTGAATCGTACCACCTTGCCGTGTCACCAGATTTTGCGCGATCGCTAATCCTAATCCTAAACCGGTTTGTTTTCTGGCGGTGGTGCTATCGGCTTGGCGGAAGCTTTCAAAGATATGAGGCAAAAACTCTGGATTAATTCCTTTACCCGTATCCTTGACCCGGATTTGGGCAAATTGCTCCACTGGTTCTAAATGAATCTCAACTCGTCCCCCTGCAGGGGTAAATTTGACTGCATTTGAGAGTAGATTCCAAATCACTTGCTGTAAATGTGATCCACAGAGGCGCTAAGAATACCCTGCAACAGTCCCACCTGCTGCTGCACCTGATGTGCCAGGTTTTGCCGTTCGGCTTCAACCTGCTTACCTTCTGTGATATCCCGCCAGGTGGCAATAAAGCCATCTCCTAACTTCGTCGCTCGGATATCATAAGCGCGACGCAGGCCAAGTTATCAGTGGGACTATTATATCAGTGAATCTCAGTAATCCCGTCCAGTCACCACTTCCCCAAAACGGGGCGATGACGAGTGAGGTGATTCCGGTTAAGATAAGTCCTATCCATTCAAAACAGAGCGTCAGTGCGATCGCTCAGTAGCCAATCTGCCAGTTAAACTAAAGATAGCAGTATACCATCCTTCCTGATGACCCTTGCCAAGGATTCACAACCAACAGATCAAATTACTTCCCTTAACGACACAGAGGATATTATTATTCCTCCATCTGATTTGTTGAGTGATGAACCTCCCTTGGAAAGTGATTTACATCGAGATCAAATAGAACTCCTGCTGGCTTGCCTCAAGTGGTGGTGGCGAGAACGCACGGACTTCTATGCTACAGGCAATCTTACCATTTACTTTAGCCCAGAACACATCACCACGCGCGACTTTAGAGGACCCGATTTTTTTGTTGTGTTAGGCACAGAAAATCGACCCCGCAAAAGCTGGATATTATGGGCAGAACAGGGTAAATATCCAAATGTAATTGTGGAACTGCTTTCTGATAGCACCGCCAAAATTGATAAAGACTTTAAGAAAAAACTTTACCAGGATACCTTCCGCACCCCCGAATATTTTTGGTTTCATCCAGACACGTTGGAGTTCCAGGGGTTTCTGCTTATGGCGGGTGAGTACCAACCGATAGAACCCACTTCTCAAGGGTGGTTATGGAGTCGTCAGTTGGAACTGTTTTTGGGAGTTTATGAGTCAAAGTTGCGTTTTTTCAGCCCAGAGGGTCAACTTGTCGCCACACCAGAAGAGAGGGCAGAAATTGCCCAGAAACAAGCTGAAGCTGCCCAAAAACAAGCGGAGATAGAACGACAGCAGGGGGAATTAGCACAACAGCAGGTAACAGAATTACTAGCTAGACTTAAATCGTTAGGCGTTGAACCCGATTTGCCCGAGTAGTCGGCGTTCATCAATTGTGGACACCTCCGTTTGGTCACTTGCATTACGGCGCAACACACCAAACGAGGGGAATTGTCTTGTTAATGTGTTGTGAGATTGGGTTTCCCTGTTAATGTAAAGAATAGGTCAGTGCATTTAAAAAGTAATCTCTTTTTTGCCATGGCGACTATAAGTCGCTGCTACACAAACAAAGTCCGCCTGCGCGGACTAGATTATAAAGGGAGTAGTCAACCTGGATTTAGTATCAGAACCTTAAGCTCAAGTTACTTCCCCTACCGACACAGAGGGTTCAATGCAAATGACGGCAAATTCTAGAGGCAAACTTCCGCCAAATATCAGAATAAGAAACGATCTAAATCCAGGTGATATCGGCTATTTGACCTATCTGCATGGAGTATTACACGCAAAAGAATATGGATGGTTGATGATTAAAGTGTTGCTATGCCATGATTAATTCAAGAATCGGTAGGTGTTAGATGTCATGCCCTCAAGCCATTCTTAAACAGAGGCGATTCTGGTTCCGAGACGCTATGCGATCGCATGTCACACCTGACACGCTACTCTATAATTGTCAAAACTACAAATAGGAAACAACAATGTCAACCATTTATCGTTTAAAAGCCAACGAAATCGATCGTAATTTCCTGGAAGAAATAAAAACAAAATTTGGAGATAAAGAGATTGAAATTATTGTTTCAGAATTTGATGAAACTGAGTATCTTTTAAAATCAGAAGCAAACAAAAATAGGCTTTTAGGAGCCATTAAAAATGTTGAAGAACGTAAAAATTTAGTTGGAGTTAATTTACAAGATTTGCCATGAGCAGTAATTATACTAAATCCAGGTTTCCCACCCCAGCTATAAGTCAGTCCGCGCAGGCGGACTTTGTTTGTGTAGCAGCGATTTCAATCGCCGTGGCTTTACTCCTCTAACGGAGTCATTAATTGCAGTGTCACTTCCCGAACGGCTGGTGGTAAAATGAATCGACCCTCCGACTTCTCCACTAGCGATCGCTGACTCAGGGAGCCCATCACCCGAATCACCTCCTGGGGCGATGTGTCGCTAAACTGCTGTTGCAATGTTTTAAACGAAATCGGCTCTTTTTGATGAGCCAGATAAAGCAAGACTCTTTCTTCTAATTCCGATAAGCGGTCTAAAATTTCCTCAATGAAATCACTAATATCGTGAGTAAACAACGTCGTTGATAAAAAATCCGTCACGTCTCCATCAAACACTTCCTTAATCGTCGTCGCCACCAGCTTGAGCATAAACGGATTACCGCGATAGCCTTGAATTAACGGTTGCCATTTTTTCTCGCCGGATAATCCTTTCTCTTTTAAGATTAATCGGGCTGCGTCTCCCAACCCCTCTAACTTAAAGGAACGAACCGGTGAGGTTTCACCTTCTAATAACGAAATTTCATTCAGTTTTTCCTGAGACGTTAGCAACAAACAGCTTTGATGGGGTTCTTGTCCTAAACGTCGGAAAAAATCACCATACCCTTCATAGCCTTCTCGGTAAATCCCGGCTAATTCCCCACTTTGTAAAATCGATTCCACACCATCTAAAATCACTAAACAACGGTGTTGTCGGAAATAGTCAATCAGCAAGGAGATGCGCTGATCAGGGGTTTTAGGGATTACCGTTTCCGGTTGCGGGGATAAGTCTTGAATTAAAGCGGCGAGAAGATCAGACACAGAAGGGGCTTGACGTAGCGATCGCCACCTGACAACCTCAAACTTATCCTGTAGCTGTTTCGCCAGCTTCACCGATAACGCCGTTTTACCAATACCACTCATCCCCAACAGCGCCACCAAGCGACAGCCTTCCTGAATAATCCAGCGTTCCAGGGTTTTCAGTTCATCACCACGCCCGTAGAATACGGAAACATCCGGTGCTTCACCCCAATCGCGGCGATTTTGCGGTTGAGGTGAGGTAGGGGGACTCTCGGAAACAGGGGGACGGTTTGGGGTATCCTTTTGCTGCTGGAGATACTCTTGATAGCGGTTAACCAGGATTTGTTGCAATTTGGTCAGTTTAACTGGACCTCTACCCGGAATTTTAAACTTTTGGTAGACTTCGCTAAGCCGCTTACGCACAGCATCTCCACTAATCTGAAGATGAGACGCGATCGCAGCCGTTCCATGACCCTCCATCGCCAGAGACAAAACCTCTAATTCCGCTTTGGATAGACCCCGTTCAGTAGCAATGGTTTTGAGAAAATCCTGAGAAATCACCGTCGATGCTCACACTTATACCAGACTCCACCCTTCAGCTTAACTCATATTCATGAGAAAGAATAGATTTCGTTCAATTGTGTGAGGTTGCCTTTGTCGGTTGGGTTGACCCTCCCACTTCTTAGGGAGCGATCATTAGCTGAGTGATTTCAGTGTCCGAATCACCTCCTGGGGCAATATGTCGGTAAAATGATGTTGTTACGATTTAACCGAAATCGGCTTGAATTACGCATAAGGTTTAATCATTAAATCGATCACCTGATCCGTGCAAATCCATGAACAAAAAACCTCATCCCGTCCTCCCTTATTTCGTGGCTATTTTCTGTGTCAGTACCCTGTATCACTGGACTGATTTAGCGACAGTTTTTGGTGATCATATATCTGATATAATTTTTTTTCCTAGAATTATTATTGATTTACTTCTACTCATGATACTGCAAATAATTCCTTTTTTGTTGTTATCCAAGATGGGAATGGTAGCAGGAATGCCTCAGCGCCCATCCTATTTACCAATTAATAGCGATAATTATGATAATTTTATTGAATTTCTGGATTTAGGTTTAAATACGCAAGCATTGGCAGAATATACTTTAGCCTTGGAAGATTTATGCTTTGTTCACCTGATGGATTTTAAATATCAGGATGAAAAAATCAAAACTGCTCCCTGTTTTGGGCGATTGTTTCTCCATCCCGAACTAAATTGTTTTGTAGAAGTCAGCCAAATTTTCCACACCAGTAAATCGTTTATGACCATGCGTTATGTGTTTATCAGTTTATTTGTTGATGATTGGTCTTTATCCAGTTCTAACAGCCAAATTAGCCGCTTTTTGAGAGCAATAAGTTATTTAGGGCGATCGCCCCGTGATTTGGAAATGACTCATCTCCATACGACTATAGCCGAATTGCTGCAATTACACCTAGAAAATCGGCATAAAATAGCGAGTAACTTGGGTTTAATGGTCAAAACTAATCTAGATGCAGAAACCTTTATTCATAAGGAGAAAGAACACTCCCGTCTGCGATATCAGATATTGAGGCAGAAAAATACCTTTGTCATCTTTTGGGGGTTATTATCATTTATGCTTCATCCGAAATCACAATGGTTAGGTGATTACAGCGCTTTGCGCTGTAATAAAGTACAGTAAATAAAAGTCCCCCTTTTTAAGGGGGATGCGAGGGGGATCGACAATGTACCGCATAGCAGAGCAAACTGCTGTATGGCAAAATCAGGAATAAACCTTTGGGCTAATCCTTTATCTAACACTTAGGAAGAGTTTTAAAGATGATTGCAAGTTTTAGTCAAATTATAGTTTTATTGCCCTACAATGCTCCAGCAATTCCTCAATTCCCTGAACGACTAAAATTTGCGTTCCTAGCTGACGACTTACCTCTGCCACCGTCATATCATCTAAAAACCTTGTATCATCATGCTTGAGCATCAGTGCAGGGAGTAAAATCCCGTCACCGAAGTCTTTCCCTGACAATTGCTTGAGCAAATCCTGTCCGGTTAATAACCCCGTAACTGTAATTTCTTGTCCCCAATATTCACTCCGTAGCGCTGCTAGTTTGACATCCAATCCCTCAACCTTATTTAACTGCTGCAATAGAGGGACAAACGCCGTTTCCACCGCATTACCGACCACCCAGGTTAATTGTCGCGCAGGTTCCACACGGCTGGGTAACATCCGCGTCGCTGCATCTTGAAATTGTTTAATAAACTGGCGAATTGAACCCACACCATTACCAATTTGGGGATAATCTTCGTAATGAGATTCTGGCGGTAATTCCTGTTTAGCGATTAAAAACCATTCATCGGCTAACCAAGCAAACGTAGACCCGAATTGCTGGCGAAATTTTGTTTGTAGCGATTGAACCTGCTGGATCACCTCTGTGGCTTTCTCACGACTAACCGGAATTAATTCATCTTCTGAAGGGCGAAAGCGAGTTAATCCCACAGGAACGACGGCAACTGAAGCAACAGCCGGGACTTCATTTTGTTGAAATTGGGCTAAATCTTTCAGGGTTTGTTCTAAGTGAATGCCATCATTAATACCAGGACAAACCACAACTTGAGCATGAATTTGCAGTCTCCGTTCCTGAAACCATTGCAACTGGTTTAAAATCTGCCCAGCACGAGGATTTTTGAGTAATCGGCTGCGAATTTCCGGTTCCGTGGCGTGGATGGACACATACAAAGGAGATAGACGCAGGCGTTCTATCCGATTCCATTCGCTTTGAGTGAGGTTGGTTAGGGTTAAGTATGAGCCATAGAGAAAGCTGAGGCGATAGTCGTCGTCTTTGAGATATAAACTTTGCCGCTTTCCAGGGGGTTGTTGGTCAATGAAGCAAAAAGGACAGCGGTTATTACATTGGATTAAGCCATCAAATAAGGCGGTTTCAAATTCTAACCCTAAATCCTCGTCGTAGTCTTTCTCAATTTCTACAGAATGGGTTTTTCCCGCCGCATCTAGGACTTCTAATTCCAGTATTTCATCGGCACATAGAAATTGATAGTCGATTAAGTCGCGGGGAGCTGTACCATTGATCGAGATAATGGCGTCACCAGGTTCAAATCCCACCTCAGCCGCGATGGAGTTGGGGATGACTTTGTTAATTAAAGCCGGACGGATAGAAGTTTCACTCATTTGTCATTTGTTTATGTTTATGTCAAGGCACAGGGAATTCAAAATTCTAGTTCTTGAACGCCATTGGGTGTAATTTCATACCCCCACTCCGGATGCTGTGAAATTGCCCGTTCTATTTCGGGTCGAAGAATGGGATCTGCCATGAATTGGGCAACAGTTGTGAGATCGGGTCGTTGATTATAGAGACGCAGACGACGCAATGGTTTAAATCGGGTTGGGGTTTTGCTGGGATGACAAGAATGTTTCACCAAGTCACACAATCGACGGTAGTTCTCTTGTCGTTCTTCCAGAGTATGCCCTGTATCAAAATCAGCCTCCGTAAAGACAGGTAATCGAGGGGGATTTGAGATGTTTCGCGGTTTCCAACCGTAGCGTAAGGCTTTGATCAGATAATCATTCGGTTTCTCAAGTTCTCCCTTGGCGCAATACTCGATGAATGCTTGAATCGACGGTTCTAAATTATGAGAATAGTTGTAAATTGTTTCTTTTAACTGTTCATCATTGAGTTTAACACCTAGCTTTTCTAACTCAGCTTGGTATTGGAGAATAATATCGACGTGACCGGGATCAAGTTCTAGAAAGTCCATCTGATGATTTTGCGACTAGACGCCCACTTATAGATCATAGAGGTATCAGGAGCAATTAAGTATAGCTCCCCGACTTCCCTAGTCGGACATGATCCATGATCCGTCATCACCGTCGAGGAAATCTAGCGCCTGTGTAGGGGTCTGACTTTTCACGCCATCTGGAAAAATCAACATCAAACCTAACCCCCCAGCCCCCCTTATACCCCCCTTTATACCCCCCTTTATACCCCCTTTATACCCCCCTTTATACCCCCCTTTATACCCCCCTTTCAAAGGGGGGCTAGGGGGGATGGGGGCTAGGGGGGATGGGGGCTAGGGGGGATGGGGGCTAGGGGTTGAGCTTAAGTTGACACCCATGACTTACGTGCGTCCTTGATGTGCTGATGTGCGCCCTCACTCCCTGTATCTCATCTCATGAGAACGCTATATTTGTCTCAGTAAGCTTTTTTCTGAGACATGGTCTTTGGATAGGGTAAAGCTGCGTTACGCTTCGCTCTCCTCACGATGGCGGACTGACACAGCTAAATCCGTAAGCCATAGAAAATGGTATAGTTATCCTCACTAATCCGGTTAAACCGATCCAACGCCGATAAATTATGCCGCAGCCAAGGATGATCATGACGGAAACGCCGCAATGCTAAAGGGGGATTAAGGGGGGTTAACCCAACTAACTATTGCGACTTCAATTTCAGAACTAAAACGCCCAAGGGGGGTAAGCACAAATCAATGTAATGAGACCATCTCGGATGAGACCATTCACCTGTCCATCGCCCGCCCATATTCCCCATATTGCTACCGCCGTAATCTCCAGCGTCACTGTTCAAGATTTCTGCATAGAAACCGGGTTCGGGGACACCTACCCAATAGTGGGGATGGGGTTGAGGGGTAAAGTTACAGACGGTGACGATAAAGTCATCCGAGTCTTTTGCCTTGCGAATAAACGAGACGATACTATTTTCGGCATCGTTACAGTCAATCCATTCAAACCCTTGATGAGAAAAGTCTTGGGTATAGAGGGCGGGTTCACTTTTGTACAGTTGATTCAAATCCGCCATAAACTGCTTCAGTTGTTGGTGGAGTGCATATTGCAACGCGCCCCAATCTAAGTCTGCCCAAGCGTTCCACTCATTCCGTTGTCCGAATTCCATACCCATAAATAGGGTTTTCTTGCCGGGATGGGTGTACATGTAGGCATATAAGCAGCGGAGATTGGCAAATTTCTGCCAGTCATCTCCGGGCATTTTACTCAGCAGGTTGCCTTTTCCGTGGACGACTTCATCATGGGATAGCGCTAGCATGAAGTTTTCGCTGAAGGCGTACATGATGCTGAACGTGACGCTATTTTGGTTATAGCGACGATACAGGGGGTCTTTGGCAAAATAATCCAACATATCGTGCATCCAGCCCATGTTCCACTTGAAGCTGAAGCCTAAGCCTCCCAAATAGGTAGGACGAGAGACGAGGGGCCAAGCGGTGGATTCTTCGGCAATAGAGAGGATGCCGGGATAGTAGCCGAATATCTGATAATTCAGATAGCGCAAAAAGTCGGCGGCTTCTAGGTTCTCGTTACCACCGTACTGATTGGGTACCCATTCACCGGGTTTGCGATCGTAGTCCAGGTATAGCATAGACGCCACGGCATCCACGCGAATCCCATCAATATGATATCGGTCAAACCAGAATAGGGCATTGGCAACCAGAAAGTTGCGAACTTCGTTACGGGCGTAGTTGAAGACTAATGTACCCCATTCTTTGTGTTCACCCTTGCGCGGATCAGCGTGTTCGTAAAGGTGAGTGCCATCAAAGAAGGCTAAACCATGCCTGTCTTTGGGAAAATGACCGGGAACCCAATCCACAATCACACCAATATTATTTTGGTGACATTGGTCGATGAAATACATCAAGTCTTGGGGAGTCCCATACCGGGAGGTGCAGGTGTAGTATCCTGCCACCTGATACCCCCAAGACCCATCATAAGGGTGTTCGGCAACGGGGAGGAGTTCGACGTGGGTGAATCCCAGTTCTTTGACATAAGGAATCAGTCGTTCGGCTAATTCCCGATAGGTGAGGAAGCGTCCCTCGGGTTTCTGGGAGACTTTCACCACCGGTCGAGTTTCCCCATCCGGTAGTTGGGGTGGATTCTCTGCACTATCATGCAACCATGAACCCAAGTGAACCTCATAAACGGAAATGGGTTGTTCTTGGGGGTCATTCTGGCGACGCCGTTCTAGCCAGTCTTCGTCATGCCAAGTGTAGTCTAGGCTATTGACAATTGACGCGGTTTGGGGTCTAATTTCTTGCTCAAAGCCGTAAGGGTCGGACTTGTGATAGATATGTCCAACGTCGTTTTTCACTTCGTACTTATAATGTTCCCCAATGCCAATTTCCGGGATAAACAGTTGCCAAATCCCGTTCCCAAGTTGGCGCATCTGATGTTCGCGTCCATCCCAGTTATTGAAATCACCGATAATCGAGACATTGCGGGCGTTCGGTGCCCAGACGGCAAAGTGAACCCCTTGGACGCCGTTAAATTCAGTGGGGTGAGCGCCTAATTTTTCGTAAATGCGATGATGATTGCCTTCGGCAAATAGGTGAATATCAAAATCCGTCAAACGCGGCGAGCGAAAGGCATAGGGGTCATAGCTAACCCGTTCATGCTCGCCTTCTTTAATCCGCAGTTGGTAGTTGGCTAACTCTGGTATATCAATCTCACATTCAAAAAGATGAGGATGACTCACTGCTTGCATCGGGTATTCTTCCCGTTCCGTAGGACGAATCACCCAAGCTGCGTCTGCTTTAGGCAGGTAAGCCCTTACAACCCAGCTTGTTTTACCATCCCGTTCAATGGGATGAGACCCAAGTATTTCAAACGGATCATGGTGTCGATTGCTCACAATCCGATCGATTTGGTCTGGGGAAATGGTTATTGTCATAAAAATCCTTCGTTGTGGGAAACCCTGTGTCTTTAGACCAGGGAGGAACACGCGGTAGCGGTTTAAGAAGCATACCCCTTTCGGGGTGGAGGGGTATGGTTGCCCCTCCGGTTTTCACCCATTTCTGGGGTAAAGTT